>JBKBRD010000214.1:0-5768 GCA_046292405.1 Allobosea sp.
AGAAGGCGACCGCCTCCGGCCCGTCCCGCGCGATGATGGCGCGCAGACCGTCAGCCACGCCGTCGAGCGCCGCATCCCAGGAAACCGCCTCGTAACCGCCCTCGGCGTTGCGTTTCAGCGGCGACAGGACGCGCTGGCCCAGCCCCAGCGTCTGGCCCAGCGCCGACCCTTTCGAACACAGCCGCCCGCGATTGGCGGGATGGGCGGGGTCGCCGGCGATGCGCGCGCCGCCCTTGCCATCGGGCGTGGCGAGCACGCCGCAGCCGATGCCGCAATAGGGGCAGGTGGTGCGGATGGGGCTGTCGTTCGTCACGCCGCTTCCTCCCATGGCGCGGCGCAGTAGCTCTCGCCGAAGGGCAGCGCGCTGCGGATGGCGGAAATGTCCTGGCCCGAGCGGATGAGGCCGAGATAGAACAGCGCCCCTTGCGTATCGCCGACCAGCACGCAGCCGACGAGCCTGCCGTCGCGCAGCACGAATTTGCGATGGATGCCGGCCGAACGGTCGCTGAGCAGCACGGTCTGCGCGCCCTCGCCCGCCTCGAATTCTCCGGCCGAGAACACGCCGACGCCGCTGACCTTGAGGTTGGTGGCGAGCAGCGAGCCTTGGTAAGCCGCGGGTCGGCCGGCGAGCCGGCTCGCCAGCACCCGCGCCTGCTCATAGGCCGGCTCGACCAGCCCATAGACGCTGCCGCGATGCTCGGCGCATTCGCCCAGCGCGAAGATGGCGGGATCGCTCGTCGCCAAGGCGTCGTCGACGATAATGCCGCGATCGACGGCGAGCCCGGCCGAGCGGGCGAGATCGATGTTGGGCCGCACGCCGATGGCGATGACTGCGAGTTCGGCCGGGATCACCGCGCCGTCGCTCAGTTCGACGCCCTCGACATGATCGGTCCCGACGAAGCCCCTGGTGGCGCTGTTGAGCCGCACCGCGATGCCGCGCGCGGCCATGGCCGAGGCGAGCAGCGCCGCGCCCTCCGCATCGAGTTGCCGCTCCATCAGGCGGTCGACCAAGTGCAGCACCGTGACCTGCCCGCCGGCCCGCGCCAGCCCATAGGCCGCCTCCAGCCCGAGCAGCCCGCCGCCGATGACGACGATGCGCGCCCCGCGCGCGGCGTGGCTGCGCATCGCGGCGACATCGGCCGTGTCGCGGAAGGTGAGCACGCCTTGCCGATCCCCACCGGGAAAGGCCGGCTTTAGCGGCTGCGAGCCGGTGGCGAGGACGAGTTTGGCGAAGGGCAGCGTCAACCCGTCCGCCAGCGTCACGGTCCGGCTCGCGCGGTCGATGGCGGTCACGGCCCGACCATAGAGGGTGGAGACGCCGCGCGCGCGCCACCACGCCGCCGGCTTCAGCTCGATATCGGCATCCGCGACCTCTCCCGCCAGCAGCGGCGAGAGCAGGACGCGGTTATAGGCGAGCCGCGACTCCGCGCCGATCACCGCGATGGAATAGCGGCCGAGCGCGCGCTGGCTGAGCTCGTCGACCAGCCGCGTCGCGGCCATGCCCTTCCCGACGATGATCAGCGGCTCGGCCATCAGGCGATCCGCTTGATCTTGAGCGCCTTGAGATAGTCCATGGGCGCGGAGGGATCGAATTTTACGCCGTCGAAGAAGGTCTCGACGCCGCGTGAATCGCCGGTCGGCGCGCCGGTCACGCCCAGCGTCTTGGCCGCCTCGCGCCAGAGATCGGCGCGGTTGGTCCTGTCGACCAGCGCCTTGATGTCGATCGTCGGCTCGAACTTGCCCCAGCGGATGTTCTCGGTGACGAACCAGGTGTCGAGGCTCTTCCAGGGATAGGAGGTCGATCCGCCCTCTCCCCAGAATTTCATCTGCAGATTGGTGCCCTTCACCTCGCGGCCATTGCCGTAGTTGATGTCGCCGAGCAGGCGCTTGTTGATGTCGCCGACGGGCACGTTGAACCATTGGCGCTTGCCGACGATCTCGGCCAGCTCCTGGCGGTTCTCGCGCTTGTCGGCCCAGATCTGGGCCTCCATCACCGCCATCAGAATGGCTTGCGTCGCCTTTGGATTGGCGTCGACGAAATCGGCGCGCATGCCGAGGATTTTTTCGGGATGGCGCGACCAGAGCTCGCCCGTGGTCAGCGCAGTGTAGCCGATGTTCTGGTTGACGAGCTGCTCGTTCCAGGGCTCCCCGACGCAGAAGCAATCCATCGCGCCGACCTTCATATTCGCCACCATCTGCGGCGGCGGCACGACGATGACCTTGATGTCGGTGTCGGGATCGATGCCGCCGGCGGCCAGCCAGTAGCGGATCCAGAGATCGTGCGTGCCGCCCGGAAAGGTCATGGCGGCGGTCAGCTCCTTGCCGGCCGCCTTCTTGCGCTCGAAGGCCAGCTTCAGCGGCGAGGCGTCCTTCTGGACGTTCAGATCCTTGTATTCGTTGGAGACGGAAATCGCCTGCCCGTCCTCGTTGAGGTTGAGCAGCGTGTACATCGGCAGCGGCTGGCTGTTCTGCATCACCTTGCCGGTGGCGTAGAGATGCGTCTTCGGGCGCAGAATGTGGCCGCCATCGATGCCGTTGTTCTTGAAGCCGAGCGCCATGTTGTCGCGCGTCGCGCCCCAGGAGGCCTGTTTGGCGATGTCCATGTCGGGCAGGCCGTATTTGGCGTAGAGCCCCTTCTCCTTGGCGATGATCAGCGGCGAGGCGTCGGTCAGCGCGATATAGCCGAGCCGCGTGCCCTTGACCTCGGGGCCTGCCGCTTGCGCGAAAGCGCCCGAGGGCAGCGCCGCCCGCGCCGCGGCCAGCAGCGTGGCTGCGCCCGATAGCTGCAACAGGCGGCGGCGGCTGGTTTTCGGCTTGGTCTGGGCTGTCTCTGTCATGGATGGCCTCTCGGGACGGGATTGCGAGGGTGCGCCGCGAACACCAAAAACGCCGCGCGAAAGCGCCTTGCGGCGCAGTCGACAGCGGCGTTGCTGTGCGTTCCCGGTGGAAATCTGGCGCGGGCAGCCTTGGCCGCGCCGCCCTCAACAATACAAGTCGCGTGCCAACTGTCTGCCGCGGCGGAAAGATCTACTTTGTCAGGGATTTAGACGCGGCGCGGCCCTGTCGGCCTCGCGCCCTAGGCCTGTGCACACGCCGCATAAGCGGCAAGCAGTCGCCCAGAGTTTATGCAATTCCAGCTAGCGAACGCGATCGCCCAGAAAAGCATCAGGTCGGAAGACGGCGCGCGCGCGCTGCGTCATCTCGGGCGTCCGCACGATCTGCCCCGCCCGCTCCATGCCCTCCAGGATCCAGTCGGCATGGGCCGGGTCGGGCCGCAAAGCCTCGCGGTCGAAGCGGATGAAACCCGGGACATGGCGGGCCGGGCGCCCGGCGCCCTGCTGCAGCTGAGAACGCAGCACGGGCTCGAGGATCTCGACCGGCAGCCCGAGCCGGTCCGGCGCGGCCAGATGCCGGGCGAAACGCGGAATATTGGCCTCGTCGCTCGCCCAGTCGCTGGCGCGCAGGATGGCGGCGCTGAGCTTGGCGACGGCGGCGGGCCGGCGGTCGAGATCGTCTGCCTGCCAGGCCAGCACCTTGTCGGGGCAGTTGCGCCGCAGATCGACGCTGCAGTGGAGCATCGCGCCGATGCCGGCCGCCACCGCCGCCGCATTCCACGGCGCGCCGGCGCAAAAGCCGTCGACCCGGCCGCTGGTCAGCGCTTCCACCGTCTGCGGCGGCGGCACCACCTCGAAGCGGATATCCTCGCCGAGCTTGAGCCCGGCTTTGGCGAGCCATTCGCAGAGCAGATAGGTGTGGCTCGAAAAGCCGAAGACGGCGGCCAATGTCAGCGGCGGCAGCCCGGCAGCCTTGCGCCGGGCTGCCATCTCCTTCAGCGCCAGCGCCGAAACCTGCGGATCGGCGACGTCGCCATGGGCGAGGCGCGCCAGCTCCTCATAGCGCCGGAGCGAAACCGTGATGGCCGCGCCGTCGAGGTTCAGCGCCAGCGGCGTCGCCATCGGCGCCCGCACGCCGCCGACGCCGAGCGTGGCGGCGATGGCGGCGGGACCGAGCATATGAGCGGCGTCGAACAGGCGGACATTGAGCTTGTCGCGCAGATTGGACCAGGACACCTCGCGCACCAGTTCGAGCTGAAGGCCCTCGGCCTCGGCGAAGCCCTCGTCGCGCGCCAGCACCACCAGCGCGCAATCGACCAGCGGCATGAAGCCGACACGCAGGTGCAGGGTCATTTCAACACCTCGGCGGCCGTGATGATGGAGCGGGCGATATCGACCAGCTTGCGCTTCTCGTTCATCGCGGATTTGCGCAGCAGCGCGTAGGCCTCCTCCTCGGGCAGGCCCTTCAACCGCATGACGATGCCCTTGGCGCGGTCGATCAGCTTGCGGTCCTCGAGCTGGGAGCGAGCCTCGTCGAGCTCCTCGCGCAGCTTGCGGAAGGCGTTGAAGCGGCTGATGCAGGTCTGCAGGATCGGCTGCATCCGCTCCTTCTTCAGCCCGTCGACGATATAGGCGGAGACGCCGGCCTCGACCGCGGCCTCGATCGAGGCGGAATCCGACTGGTCGACGAACATGGTGATCGGCCGGCGCACATGCTTGCTGACCAGGAACATGTCGGCCAGCGCGTCGCGGCTTGGATCCTCGAGATCGATCACCAGCACGTCGGGGTCATGCCGCTCGATCTCGGCGACGAGCCCGTGCGTTGCGCCGATGCGAACGAGGTCGGTGAAGCCGGCCTCGCGCAGCCCCTCGTCGATGATCGCCGCGCGCACGGGGTTGGCGTCGACGATGAGAATTTTCAGGTCAGGCCGCATGGCCCGCGCCGTCGCCGACCCGCCGGGCTCAACCGGCGAGCAGAACGAGGCCGGCGAGCGCGACGCCGCCGCCGGCAAGCCGCGCCGCCAGCGGCGAGCGCAGCGTCAACGCCTGTGCGCACACAAGGCCGATGCCGTGCAGCGCGGCCGTCGCCAGCACGAAGCCCAGCGCATAGCCGAGCCCGCCGGCCGCTTCCGGCAGCTCTGCGCCATGGGCGTGGCCATGGAAAATGGCGAAGATGGCGCAGGCTGCGGCGCCCGCCAGTAGCGGCGGGCGAGCCTTGAGCGCGATCGCCAGCCCCAGCACCAGCACGCTGACGGCGATGCCGATCTCGACGCCGGCGAGGCTGGCGCCCGACATGCCCCAGAAACCGGCGACG
This sequence comes from Allobosea sp., assembly GCA_046292405.1. Taxonomy (GTDB): domain Bacteria; phylum Pseudomonadota; class Alphaproteobacteria; order Rhizobiales; family Beijerinckiaceae; genus Allobosea. The sequence goes on from JBKBRD010000214.1 coordinate 5,149, forward strand.
ACCATCATGCCCAGAAAGGCGGCAGGGAAGGCAAACCGCGCCCGCCCGCCGATCAATCCCGCCCAGAGACCGACGGCGACCATCGCCAGCAGATGGTCGACGCCGGTGAAGGGATGGGCAAGCCCCGCCAGCAGCCCATGGCCGGCGCCGATGCCGGTATGGGCGAGCGCGGGGCCGGCGACGCCGACGCCCGCCAGAGCGAGCCCGTATTTCACTGCAGCCTGCATCGTCATCACCACGCTCTCCATGCTTCAGGCCGCTGCGGGCGCAGCCCTGAGGCCGCCGGCCGTCTCGATGAATTCCTGAACCGCGTCGACCCCGTCACCCGCGCGGGTGTTGGTGAAGACGAAAGGCCGCTTGCCGCGCATCAGGCGCGAGTCGCGATCCATGACTGCAAGATCCGCGCCGACATGGGGGGCAAGATCGGTCTTGTTGATGACCAGCAGGTCCGAGCGGGTGATGCCGGGGCCGCCCTTGCGCGGGATCTTCTCGCCGGCGGCGACATCGATGACGTAGATCGTGAGATCGGCGAGTTCCGGTGAAAAGGTCGCGGCGAGGTTGTCGCCGCCGGATTCGATCAGGATCAGGTCGAGATCGGGAAACTTCGCCCGCATCTCGGC
>JBKBRD010000215.1:0-5763 GCA_046292405.1 Allobosea sp.
TATCGCGCCGTCGGCGCCGATGACCATGCGCGCGCGCACGCTCGGCCGGGTTCCGTCGCTCGCCCGGTAATGCAGCCGGGCCGTGCCGTCGGCGTCGCGGCTGAATTCCTCGAAGGTTCCCGTGGCGCGCGCGGCGCCGCAGATCGCCGCCCGCTCGCGCAGGAACGGGTCGAAATGCTCGCGATCGACCATGCCGACATAGCCGTCCTCGATCGGCATATCGACGCCGAGCCGGGAGGGCGCGACCATGCGCGCCGAGGTGATCCGCGCCACGATCTGGCTGGGCGGGATGGCGAAGTCGCGGATGGCGCGCGGCGGGATCGCGCCGCCGCAGGGCTTGATGCGGCCGCCGCGGTCGAGCAGCAGCACGCTGCGCCCCGCCGCCGCGAGATCGGCCGCGGCGGTGGCGCCGGCCGGCCCCCCACCCACCACCACGACGTCGAAAAGGCTATCGTCCTGCGGCTGGTTCATGAGCGTCATCCCGCGCTGGGGCGCATGGCGAGCGCCCGGTGATCTCGTCGGCTCGGCTCCGCGCCGGCCTGCCGCGCCACCGCCAGCGCAAGCGCGGCGGAGACGAGAAAGAGCGCGGCCTCGGCGGTGAAGACGGCCGCATAGGCGGCGGCTGGCGAAAACAGCGCCTGGCGCGCCAGATCGGTGGCGCCGGCCCCGAGCAGCCCGCCCAGCCCGAAGGCGACGCCTTGCGCCGCGCCCCACAGCCCCATGCGCACGCCCTGCCGGTCGGCGCGGCCGGCCCCGACGAGCCGCATCATCTGGCCGATCGCCGCGACCGCATAGGCGCCGTTGGCGACGCCGAGGCCAAACACGACCGGCCGCACCGGGAAGCCCGGGCCGACGAAGGCCGCGACCGACAGCGCGGCCAGCGCCAGCGCCGAAGCGAGGCAACCGCCAACGGCCCAGATTCGCAGCGAGCCGGCGCGCGGTCCCGCCAGGCTGGTCACCAGCGCCACCAGCAGCATGCCGGCGAGCACGCCGCCATTCTGCACGCCGGCGAGCTTGGTGCTTTCGCCCGGGGTGAAGCCGAAGACGGCGCCGACGAACGGCTCGAGGATCAGATCCTGGGCCGAATAGGCGATCATGGAAACGAAGACGAAAATCGCGAACAGGCGCGCCTGAGGCTCGGCCCAGACTTCGCGCAGCGCCTGGGCGAAGCCGGTTTCGGCCGCCTCCCGCGTTGCGGCGGGCGCAGCCGCCGGATCCTCGACGCCATGCACCGCCAGGCAGGCGAGAATGAAGGCGATCAGGCTGACCGCCCCGGTGACCGCCACCAGCCGCGTCGTCGAGAACGGGTCGAGCCAATGGCCCGCCAGCCCCGCCGTGACGATGAAGCCGCAAATCATCATCACCCAGACGACCGTCGCGGCGGCGGGCCGGCGTTCATCGGCGACGCGGCGCGAGAGCAGCACCAGCAGGCAGGTGCCGCTGGCGCCGACGCCGACGCCGATCATCAGGAAGGCGAGGCTCGCCAGCGCGACCCCGGCCCAGAACTGCACCGCCATCAGCGCTGTCGCGAGTGCGGCGCCGAAACCGCCGAGCGCCAGCACCGCCATGCCGCCGACGATCCAGGGCGTCAGCCGGCCGCCGACATCCGAGCCATGGCCCCAGCGCGGCCGCAGCACCTGCACGGCGTAATGCAGCGCGACCAGCAGGCCGGGCAGGATCGCCGGCAGCGCCAGCTCCACCACCATGACGCGGTTGATGGTCGATGTGGTCAAGACCACGATGGCGCCGAGCCCGGTCTGGACGATGCCGAGCCGGATGATGCCGAGCCAGCCCAGGGGCGCGCGCGCGCCCATCACGCTGCGCCCTGCGCCAGGCCGCGCAGCGCACAGGCGCTGGCGAGCATGCCGAGCACATAGAGCGTCGTCCCGGTCGCGTTGTACCAGGCCGCCCGCTCGCGCGGCGCGCCCAGCAGCCGGACCATCAGGGCGATCTGCGCCAGCAGAAGCGCGACCACGAGCCCGGCGTAGAGCGGTTGCCCCCAGCGCCAAAGCAGCAGCACCACCACGATCTGCGGCAGCGCCATCACCCAGCAGGCCAATTTGGCGGCGCGGTCGACGCCGAGCTGCACCGGCAGGGAATGCAGCTTCATCTGCCGGTCGCCTTCGACCGATTTGAAATCGTTGAGCGTCATGATGCCATGGGCGCCGAGGCTGTAGAGCAGCGCCAGCGCCACGATGCGCCCGTCCGGAAAGCCGCCGAGCAGGGCCGCGGCGCCGGTGAACCAGGGCAGCCCTTCATAGCAAAGCCCGACGGCGGCGTTGCCCCACCAGCCATTCTGCTTCAGCCGCAGCGGCGGCGCGCTGTAGATCCAGGCCAGCGCCAGCCCGAACGCCGCCGCCGCCAGAACGGCGACGCCGAGCAGGCTGGCAACGAGCAGCGACACGGACGTCCAGGCGATCGCGATCCCAAAGCCCCAGCGGCCGGGAATGCGCCCGGAGGGGATGGGCCGGCCGGGTTCGTTGATCGCGTCGACATGGCGGTCGTACCAGTCGTTGGCGGCCTGGCTCGTGCCGCAGACCAGCGGCCCCGCCAGCAGGATTCCCAATGCGATTTCAGGAAGATGCGCGCCCAGAGCCTGGCCGGAGGAAACCACGCCGCAGCCATAGGCCCACATCGGCGCGAACCAGGTGATGGGCTTCAGCAGCTCGAGCACCGCGGCGGGCGCGGGGCGGGACGGCAGCGGGGTCGGGATGCTGAGGCGCGTCATGCCCTCAGGCTAGGCGCGCTGCTAAAAACCGTCAACTAGAATTGACACTCAAGTGTCAACTAAAATGGACGCTAGTTGATTTCGCTGGGCTCGGCGTCGTCGAGCTCGCCGAGCCCGTAGCGGCGCAGCTTGGCGTAGAAGCTCTGGCGGCTCAGCCCTAGCATCTGCGCGGCCGAGGCGCGGTTGTCCTTGCTCAGCTCCAGCGCCGCCTCGATGCAGAGTTTCTCGATCACGTCGGTGGTCTCGCGCACCAGCTCCTTGAGCGACACGCGCCCGACCAGATCGGCCAGATGCTCGACCGAGCGCGGCAGGGCGCGGCTGCGCTGGCTCTCGATGGCGCTGCGCGCGCCCTGGCTGCGCACGACGAAACCATAGGCCGGCGCGTCGCCGGTAACCGCCGGCACGGCCGAGACCTCGACCTCTTCCGTGCCGCCGAAGGCGCCGCGGATGACGGTGGTGAAGTTGCGGACGACGCCGTGCTCGGTCAGCGTCACCATCAGCAGCGGCAGGTCGATGCCGGGCCGCCCGAGCCAGCGCTCGAGCGATTCGCCGACCGCCTGCTGCCTGGAGGCGAGCTGCGCCATGTCGAGGAAGGCGCGGTTGGCCTGCAGGATCGTCAGATCCTGGCCGATCACCACGAAGCCGTCCGGGAATTTGTCGACCATGGCGACGAGCCGCCGCGCCGCCCCGTCATCGGCGGCGACGGCGCCGCCCAGCGGGGTGAAGCGCAGCAGCAGATAGCTGCCGCCATCCTGGCGGAAGCCCGAAGCCGACGCCTTGAAGCGGCGCCCGGAGCTCGCCATCGTGACGTCGACGCCTTCCGCGGCGCCCGCCAGCCGCGCGCCGCGCAGCATGCCTTGCAGGGTTTCGCCGCCGTCGCGGCCGAAGCCCGCGAGAATCGACAGGCTGGCGAGGCGGCCGGGATCGAGCTCGAGCTGGCGCAAGGCGGCCGGGTTGGCCTCGATGATCTTCAGGCTCGCGGCGTCGAGGATCACGACCGGCTCGGAGGCCAGGTTGAACAGCATGCGGTAGCGCGTCTCGGCCATGCGCAGCCGCGCATATTCGCGCTCCATCGCCTGCTGGGCCTCGACCAAGCGCTGCTGCAGGCTGGCATAATGGCGCAGGTCGCGGCCGAGCGCGATCACCGGCCCCTCGCTGCTGATCCGCACGGCGCTGTAGCGCACGGGCGCATCGGGTCCGTTCGGGCTGGGATGGTTGATCTCGCGGAAATGCACGGTGGCGGGGTGGCCTGCGCTGTCGAGCAGATCCTGCACCTTGGCGCGGCTTTCGACCGTCACCACCTCGCTGAATTTCTTGCCGACCCAATCCTCGAAGCCTTCGCGGCGCAGATCGTCGGTGGCGAGCGCGACGTCCCTGATCGTGCCGTCATTGTCCAGCACCAATGCGATATCGGCGGCGGCCGTGATGAGGCATCCGGCAATATCAGGCGCCAGCCCCGCAAGCCAGGAAGCCTGACCCTTGAAACCGAGCGCTGGAGCTTGGGGCGTAAAGACGTTCATGACAACGAAGGCCCGCTTTCTGTCTGATACGGCCCACGATGAGAGGCATTGGGCAAATAGCGACGCATAGCCCGTTCAACAAGCGATCTTTTTGGTTTGGATCAGATTTCTGACTTGGATCAAACCGTCGTTGGCGTCGCGCGCGCCGCCATCGGCGCCCAGATCGCGAGCGAGTTCGGGATTGTCGTTGAACAGGAAACCACCCATCACGACCCTGAGTTCCCGGTTGACCGACCCTGTGCGCAGCGAGCCTATCAGCCCAGCGATCGCCGGCAGCGCCGTCTCGCCGCTCGCCGACAGGCCGATCACGTCGAACCATTCGTTGCCGAGCCGTTCGACGAGGCCGGTTCCCGTCGCCGCGATTTCGACCTCGACCATCCAGCCGGCGCGGCGGAAATATTCCTCGACCACCGAGAGACCGAAGGTGTGCTGCTCGCCCGGGATCGAAGCCAGCAGGATCCGCGGGCTCGGTTCGGCCAGGCCTGTATCGCCCTCGAAGCTCGGCCCATAGATGCGCAGCAGCTGCTGCAGCCGCGACAGCCCGACGGTGACGTCGACGAACGTGCAGCGATCGCTTTCCCACAGCCGGCCGAGATGGCGCGCGGTTTCCGACAGCACGGACCCGATCACAGTCTCCAGCGTCATGCCGCGGCTGCGCCAGCCGTCGACATGCTCGCGCGCCGCGCTGAGCGGGCGCCGCACGATGATCTCGCAGAAGCGCTCGACATCCTCGGCAGAGAATTGCAGCTGCGCCGGAGGCGTGGCGACCTCGGTCTCGGGGCGGGCGGCGGCGCTGACGCGGTGCGCCAGCATCAGCCGCGGGATGATCTCGCTCTCGATGGTGCGGGCCAGGTCCTCGCGCAATTCGAGCGGCGGATCGACCCGCATTCCCGGGCACCAGCTGGCCGGCCCGCCTGCAAATCCCGCCTGCTCGTCGCGCATCACCGCCCGATCTGCGGACGAGCCGCGTCCCGAATTCGGCATGACGTCACCTCCATCGGGCGAGACGCTAGCCGGCGCAGGGACTCTGTCGGTCCTGTCATGATCGGGCTGCGGGATAGCAGCCGACCATCCGGAAAGCATTTCTTCTCGACCTGTTGCGCCAGACTGAAGCATGCCGTCGGGTCCTCGGCAATAATGCGGCGGTGAATATCTCCGTGAAGGCGAAGCGCGTCGGGTTCTGTAGGGGCTCTGCTTCGGCATCGGGCGGTTCACGCTTTGGCCGGAGCCGGCTTGCCGCCTCGATCGGACGCGCCAGGCCGCCGCCCCGAATGGGCAATGACGCAGCCTAGCGCGATTTCGCGGAATGTCTAGTGCGGCTGACAGTCAGGATAAAAAAACTGTCCAGTCTGATTGACACTTTCAATTATGACGGCCAATCTGCCGGGGTCATGAGCGCTGCCGCTGTCCGGCGGCGACATGTTCCGGGGACGTCCCATGCCGCTTCCAGCAGGCGAACGGACAAGCATCGCAGGCAAGGCGCTGTATACGCCAGAGCAGCGCCGTCGCCGCGAT
>JBKBRD010000216.1:0-5759 GCA_046292405.1 Allobosea sp.
GCGGCAAGGCGCTGCGCGCCACCGAGGAGAACCGCAAGCGTTTCGAGAGCCAGAAGATCGAGCTCGAGACCCGCAACCTCGAGCTGAAGTCGGAGGCCGAATCGGTCGCCGAGACCCTGAACGGCCATTCCGTCGTCATCCTGCGCCAGTCGGGCGAGTCCGGCGTGCTCTACGGTTCGGTCTCGACCCGCGACATCGCGGAATCGCTGACCGCCGACGGCTTCAACGTCGCCCGCAGCCAGGTCACGCTCAACGCCCCGATCAAGACGCTGGGCCTGCACACCGTCCCGGTCGTGCTGCATCCGGAAGTCTCGGTGACGGTGACGATCAACGTCGCCCGTTCGGCCGAGGAAGCCGAGCGCCAGGTCCGCGGCGAGAACGTCACCGCCCGCGAGGAATTCGACCTCGACGATCTCGGCCTGGAAGTCGGCGCAGCGCTCGCCGAAGCCGGCGAAGACGACCGCTGAGCCCAGCAAGGCTGGCCAAAACGACAAGGGCGCCGCGAGAGATCGCGGCGCTTTTTTCGTGAGAGACATGACCTCCGGCGTGTCGCGAGGGGCCGCAGGAGCAGCGTGCCCGGGGCCGAAGCCTCGCACTCGAGCGCCATGGCGGCAATCCATGCGCGGCAGCCCTGTGGACAACGGGCACGGTTGCGCCTATTTCGTACGTTCTCTTTTTGTTTCCATTCCCTGACCAGCCGATTCTGACCTATCGAAGGCCATGGCCACAGCAACCGCCCTCGTCGCCCGCCTCGACACTCGCGAGCCGGATTACCGCGTCCAGCCTCAGAACATCGAGGCCGAGCAGGCGCTGCTCGGCGCGATCCTGGTCAATAACGAGGCGTTCTACCGGGTTTCGGACTTCCTGCAGCCCGAGCATTTCTTCGAGCCGATCCACCAGCGCGTCTTCGAGCTGATGGCGAGCCTGATCCGCGCCGGCAAGATCGCGACGCCGATCACGCTGAAGACCTTCGTCGGCGAGATGGATCTCGGCGGCATCACCGCCTCGCAATATCTGGCGCGGCTGGCGGCCGAGGCGACGACGGTCATCAATGCGCAGGATTACGGCCGCACCGTCTATGACCTCGCCATTCGCCGCCAGCTGATCGGCGTCGGCGAGGACCTGGTCAATGTCGCCTATGACGCGCCCGTCGACCTGCCGCCGCGCGAGCAGATCGAGGAGGCCGAGCGCAAGCTCTACGAGCTGGCCGAGAAGGGCCGCTATGAAGGCGGCTTCCAGAAATTCGACGGGGCGCTGCGGCTGGCCATCGACATGGCGGCCAGCGCCTATCAGCGCGCCGGCGGCCTCTCGGGCATCTCGTCGGGGCTGCGCGATCTCGACCAGCGCATGGGCGGCCTGCAGCCCTCGGATCTGATCGTGCTCGCCGGCCGCCCGGCCATGGGCAAGACCTCGCTGGCGACCAACATCGCCTTCAACATCGCCAAGGCCTGGCGCGGCGAACGCCAGCCGGACGGGTCGATCAAGAGCGTCGATGGCGGCATCGTCGCCTTCTTCTCGCTGGAAATGTCGGCCGACCAGCTGGCGACCCGCATCGTCGCCGAGCAGTCCGGCATTTCCTCCTACAAGATCAGGCAGGGCCGCATCACCGAGGGCGATTTCGCGCGGCTGACCGATGTCGCGGCGCAGATCGAGAAGCTGCCGCTCTATATCGACCAGACCGGCGGCATCTCGATCGCCCAGCTCGTCGCGCGCGCCCGCCGGCTGAAGCGCCAGAAGGGGCTGGACGTGCTGTTCATCGACTATCTCCAGCTGCTCTCGGGCTCCGGCAAGAACGGCCAGAACCGCGTGCAGGAGCTGACCGAGATCACCACCAGCCTGAAGGCGCTCGCCAAGGAGCTGTCGGTGCCGATCATCGCGCTCTCGCAGCTCTCGCGCCAGGTCGAAAGCCGCGACGACAAGCGCCCGCAACTGTCGGACCTGCGCGAATCCGGCTCGATCGAGCAGGACGCCGACGTCGTCATGTTCGTCTATCGCGAGGAATATTATCTGAAGGGCAAGGAGCCGCGGCCGGGCACCGAAGAACACAACAAATGGCAGATCGAGATGGAGCAGGCGCACGGGCTGGCCGAGCTGATCATCGGCAAACAGCGCCATGGCCCGACCGGCACGGTGCAGCTGCAGTTCGACGCGGACGTCACGCGCTTCTCCGATCGTGCGGATGAATCGCACCTGCCGGATCGCCTATGAGCCGCTTCGACACGGTCGATGCCGGCAACGACGCCGCAACGCTCACCGTCGACCTCGGCGCGCTGGCGGCGAACTGGCGAAAGCTCGAAGCGCTGGCCGGGAGCGAGACCGGGGCTGTGGTCAAGGCGAACGCCTATGGCGTCGGCATCGAGCCCGCCGTGACGGCGCTTGCGGGCGCCGGCTGCCGCAGCTTCTTCGTCGCGCATCTCGGCGAGGGCGTCCGCGCCCGCTCTGTCGCCCCGGAGGCGACGATCTACATCCTCAACGGGCTGCTGCCGGGCCATTGCGGCCTTTACGCCGAGCATGGGCTTTCGCCTGTTCTGGGCTCGCTCGAGGAGCTCGCGGAATGGACCGCGTTCCGCGCCTCCGGCGCCGCTGTCCGCCCGGCTGCGCTGCATGTCGACACGGGGATGAACCGCCTCGGCCTGGCGCCGGGCGAGGCGCTGTCGCTGGCGCGCGAGCATAACGGCGCGGTCGCGGCCGCCGGCGTCGGCCTGCTGATGACGCATTTCTCGGCTTCGGAGGACGAGTCCGACCCGGCGACCGCAAGGCAGGTCGCGGGCTTTGCCGAGATCGCCGCCGCCTTCCCCGGTCTGCCCGCCTCGATCAAGAACTCCTCGGGACATTTTCTGGCGGACTGCCCATCCTACGCCCTCACCCGGCCCGGCTATGCGCTGTATGGCGGCAATCCGACGCCAGGGCGGCTCAACCCGATGCAGCCGGTCGTCGGGCTGGAAGCCCGCATCATCCAGCTGCGCGAGGTCGAGGCGGGCGCGCAGGTCGGCTACAACGGCCGCTGGACGGCGCGGCGCCGCAGCCGGCTCGCCACCATCTGCCTGGGCTATGCCGACGGCTATCCGCGCAACGCCAGCGGCACGGACGCCCTGGGCGGCGGCTATGCATTGGTCGGGGGCGTCAGCTGCCCCTTCATCGGCTCGGTCTCGATGGATCTGATCATCCTGGACGTCACCGAGGCTCCGGCGGCGGCTGCGCAACGCGGCGAGCCTGTCACGCTGCTCGGCGGAACGCTCGATCTCGAGACGGTCGGCGCGGGCGCCAAGACCATCGGCTACGAGATCCTGACCAGCCTCGGTCGCCGCTATGGCCGCCGCTATGTCGGGCTGTGAGGCGAGAGCGCCGGTGTCGGCGCCCGTCCGCCCCTCAGCCCTCATCCTGAGGAGGCCCGCAGGGCCGTCTCGAAGGATGCTTCAGGAGGTTCCGGTGTCCACTGGAGCATCCTTCGAGACGCCGCTGACGCGGCTCCTCAGGATGAGGACTCGTGGGGCTGATGTCCTGCTGAGAGTCTGGAAGGCCGCCTAGCATGGCCAAGCGCGGCCCGACCTATACCTGCCAGGCCTGCGGCGCGGTCTATCACCGCTGGCAGGGCAAATGCGACGCCTGCGGCACCTGGTCGTCGCTCTCGGAGGAGGCGCAAGCCGCGCCGGTTCCCGGCGGCCGCGTCTCGGGCGGAGGCAGGGCCAGGGGCCGCGTCTTCGCGCTGGAAACGCTGAAGGGCGACACCCAGGACGCGCCGCGCATCACCTCCGGCATCGGCGAGCTCGACCGCGTCACCGGCGGCGGGTTCGTGCCCGGATCCGTGCTGCTGATGGGCGGCAATCCCGGCATCGGCAAATCGACACTGCTGATGCAGGCCTGCGCCGCGCTGGCCCAGGCCGGCCGCCGCGTCGTCTATGTCTCGGGCGAGGAATCGACCGGGCAGGTGCGCTTGCGCGCCGACCGCATGGGGTTGGCCGATGCGCCGGTCGACCTTGCCGCCGAGACAAATGTCGAGGACATCGTCGCGACGCTGAACCAGGGCGCCCGGCCAGCGCTGGTGGTGATCGATTCGATCCAGACGATGTGGTCGGGCGAGGTCGAGAGCGCGCCGGGCACGGTCACGCAGGTGCGCGGTTCGGCGCAGTCGCTGATCCGCTACGCCAAGACCTCGGGCGCCTGCCTGATCCTCGTCGGCCATGTCACCAAGGACGGCCAGATCGCCGGGCCGCGCGTGGTCGAGCACATGGTCGACGCCGTGCTCTCTTTCGAGGGCGAGGGCGTGCATGCCTTCCGCATCCTGCGTGCCCAGAAGAATCGCTTCGGCCCCACCGACGAGATCGGCGTCTTCGAGATGACCGGCATGGGCCTGTCGGAGGTGTCCAACCCTTCGGCGCTGTTTCTCGCCGGGCGCGACCAGGCCGCCCCGGGCGCCGCCGTCTTCGCCGGAATCGAAGGCACGCGCCCGGTGCTGGTCGAGATCCAGGCGCTGGTGGCGCCGACATCGCTCGGCACGCCGCGCCGCGCCGTCGTCGGCTGGGAGAACAGCCGCCTCGCCATGGTGCTGGCCGTGCTCGAAACCCATGGCGGTCTGCGGCTCGGACAGCACGACGTCTATCTCAACGTCGCCGGCGGCATGCGCGTCAACGAGCCGGCGGCCGATGTCGCGGTGGCGGCGGCGCTGGTCTCGTCGCTGACAGGGGCGATCCTGCCGCCGGAGGCCGTCTATTTCGGCGAGATCGCGCTGTCTGGCGCGATTCGTCCGGTCTCGGTGTCGGCGGCGCGCCTGCGCGAAGCGTCCAAGCTCGGCTTCGAGGCGGCCCTGATGCCGGCAGGCGGGGCCGATGCCGGGGATGGCGGCGGCCTGCTGCTGCGCCGCTTCGGCCATGTCACGGAGCTCGTCGCCGACATCGCCGCCCGCGCGCCTCGCAGAGATGTGAAATGAAGCGGCGGCTATGGTGACGCCGCTGTTGCAAGCGCGTATAGCAAAATCAACGCGGCCGGCCCATTTGCTGCTGGCCACCCTGAATTCAAGCGAAGCGGCCCATACATGCCAGTGACAATTCTCGATCTCGTCGTCATCGGCGTGGTGCTGATCTCGGCGTTGCTGGCCGCAGTGCGGGGACTGACGCGCGAAGTGCTGGCGATCGCCTCCTGGGCCGCCGCCGCCGCCGTCGCCTGGGTGTTCCACCCCCAGCTCGTGCCCTTCGCCAAGCAGTACATTCCCAACGAAACCATCGCGCTGATTGCGACCATCGCGGCGCTGTTCCTGGTGACGCTGATCATCGTTTCGCTGATCACGGCGCGGATTTCGGATTTCGTCCTCGATTCGCGCATCGGCGCGCTGGACCGCACGCTCGGCTTCGTCTTCGGCGCCGGCCGCGGCCTGCTGCTGACGGTGATCGGCTATCTGCTGTTCTCCTCGCTGATCGGCGACACCAAGATGCCGCCCTGGGCTAAGGATGCGAAAGCGCGGCCGATCCTGGAGCAGACCGGGCGCTCCCTGCTGACCATGCTGCCCGCCGAGATCAACACCGACTTCATCCAGCGGCTGAAGCCGAAGACCGGCGAGGAACCGACGGAGGCGCCCGCCGAGGAGCCGCGCACCCCCGCCAGCCCGACCGCCGATCCGCAGCGGCGGACCGAAGCGCCCGGCACCGGCGACCGCGCGGCCCTGCAGCGCATCATCGACGCGAACAAGCCTGCCACGACACGTCCGTAATTCTGGCGCAGGACCCTTCGGGACCTGCTGCATGGAGACAGCGATGACACCGCAG
>JBKBRD010000217.1:0-5756 GCA_046292405.1 Allobosea sp.
CGGCAGCGCCGTGACCATGACGTGCTGATAGTCGCTGCGACCGAGCGGAGGCTCCAGCGCCCAGCCCAGCCACAGCACGCATTGCTCGACATTCGAGGCGACGTTGCGGTGAGTCAGGGTCGCAGCCTTGGCGACGCCCGTCGTCCCCCCGGTATATTGCAGAAAGGCGATATCGTCGGGCGTCACCGTCACCGGCGCCATCACGGTTTGGCTGGCGAGGATCGTCTTTAGCGCAATCGAGCCCGGCAGATCGAAGGGTTTCACCACCTTCTTGATCTTGCGCGCGACGAAATTGACGATGCCGCCCTTGAAGCCCATCAGGTCGCCGGCCGTGGCGATGACGATGGCGTCGAGCTTGAGATGCGGCTTCGCCTCCTCGACGACATGGGCGAAATTCTCGATCACGACGAGCGCGCGGGCGCCGGAGTCGTTGAGCTGATGCGTCAACTCGCGCGCTGTGTAGAGCGGGTTGACGTTGACCACGGTATAGCCGCCGAGCAGCGCGCCGAAGATCGTGGCCGGATACGCCAGGATGTTCGGCATCATCAGGGCGATGCGATCGCCCTTCTTGAAGCCCTTGCTCTGCAGCCAGGCCGCAAAGGCCTGCGCCGCGCGCCCGGTCTCGGCGAAACTGACGGTCTTGCCGAAACTCTCGAAGGCGGGGCGGTCGGGATAGCTTGCGCAGGCCTCGCGAACGAGATCGGCCAGCGTGCCGACCTTGTCGTGATCGATGGCGCCGGGAACGGCTGCCGGATAATGAGCGAGCCAGGGTCGCGAGGGGGCCATGCCCGATGCGGCGCTTGTCATTGTCATTCCATCCTCCCCGAGGCCGGATTCGCGGCGCACGCGCCCGTCCCGCTTATTTTCTCTGGGCCTACACTGCGTAAGCGCGCGTTTCGGCGCAAGCGCCGAAACGCGTCAGGCAACGCAAACGTTTATATGTGAACCTTTCCGGTCACAGTGCTGGCCAGGCGCATGGCCTTAGCTTAGCGGCCGCTGGCCTGCGCCCCCGCATGGGCTGACACAATGGCCTCGGCCGGTTTCCCGGCAAGCTCGGCCAGATGGTCGAAGCGGGCGCTGAACGATCCCACGCCCGCCGTGGCCGAGCGCAGCTCGACGATCAGCCCCGCCATGTCCGCCTCCGGGATCAGGGCGTTGATCTGGTCCCAGCCGCGCCAGCCCGGCCGCGCATCATAGCCGAGGATCTGGCCGCGCCGGCTGGAGACGATGGCCGAGGCGCGCGACATCGCATCCGAGGGGATGACGATCTCCACCGCCAGGATCGGTTCCAGCAGTATGGGCCTGGCCTGCGCCGTCGCCTCGGCCATGGCGATCCGCGCCGCCTGGCGGAACGCCATGTCGGAGGAATCGACGCTGTGATAGGAGCCGTCGGTGAGGCTCACGGCGATGTCGAGCAGGGGGAAGCCGAGCGGGCCGGACTGGCAGAAATCCCGCACCCCGGCCTCGACCGAGGCAATGTACTGGCGCGGCACCACGCCGCCGCTGATGCGGTCGATGAACTGCACCCCGGCGCCGCGCGGCAGCGGCGCGACCTCCAGCACCACATCGCCATATTGCCCATGGCCGCCGCTCTGCTTGCGATGGCGGCCGCGCGCGCTGGCCGTGGTCCGGATCGTCTCGCGATAGCCGACCTGCGGCGGCCGGCTGGTCACCACCACGCCGAACCGGCCCGCCAGACGCTCCAGCGTCACCCGCAGATGCATCTCGCCCTGCCCCGCGATCCGGGTCTCCTTGAGTTCGGCCGACTGAGAGACGAGCAGCGCGGGATCCTCCTCCGTCAACCGGGCCAGCGCCGAGGCGAGCCTGACATCGTCCTTGCGGTCGCGGATCGAGACCGCGATCGCATGCACGGGCTCGGGCGGCGCGATCGCGCTGATCACCGGCGCCCGCGTCTTGCCGAGCGCGATCGCCTCTCCCGTCAGCACGCTCTCCAGCCTGGCGAAAGCGACGACATCGCCGGCTTCGGCTGCCGGCCGGCGCTGCTGTTCAGCCCCCTTGAGCGCCAGAACCCCGGCGATTCGGACTTCGACCCCGCCCGTCGAGGTCACGACATCGCCCTCGGCCAGGCGCCCGCGCAGCATGCGCGCCAGCGAAATCTTGCCGCCATGGCCGGAATGCCAGGTCTTCATCACATGGGCGAGCGGCGGCCCCTCGCTCAGCACGCCGATGCGCCCGCGCGTCTCGGCGAGATTGGGCGCCTCATGGCGCAGCGCCTTCAGCAGCCGGGTCACGCCGTGGCCGCGCTCGGCGGCGCCGATCAGCACCGGCACGACATGGCGGTCGCGCAGTTCGCGAGCCAGATCGTCGAAGATGCGGTCGCGCGGCGGCTCCATGTCGCCGAGCAGATCCTCCATCAGCGCGTCGTCATAGTCGGCGAGTTTCTCCAGCATGGAGAAGCGCGCCTCTTTTTCCCGTCCGGCCTCCTCGGCCGCCAGCGGCACGACCTCGCTGGGGGCATGCTCCCGATAGATGAAGGCGCGCTCGAGCGCGAGGTCGATGAAGCCGACGGCGATGCCGCTTTGCCAGAGCGGGATCTGCCGCAGCAGCAGCGGCGTTCGCGAGGCGCGCTGCAACAGGCCCAGCGTCTCGCGCACCCGCCGTGTCGCCGTGTCGATCTTGTTGAGGAAGAGGAAGCGCGGAATATCCGCCTCCTCCAGTTCGCGCAGCGCCAGCTCCAGCGCCGGAGCCTTGCGCTCATCCGCCTCGCAGACCACCACGGCCGCATCGACCGAGGGCAGGACATGGCGCATCTCGTGCAGGAATTCGACGGAGCCCGGACAGTCGATGAAATGAAAGCGCTGGCCCAGGAAGTCGACGCTGGCGACATTGGGCTCGATGCTCATCTGATGAGCGCGCGCCTCCGGGGCGAAATCGCCGACGCTGTTGCCGCCCTTGACGGAACCGGCGCGGCCGAGCCCGCCGCAACGCGCGATGACGCTCTCCAGCAGCGTGGTCTTGCCGCTCTGGAAGGGGCCGACGATGGCGATGCATCGCGGCCCGCCGGCTCTGACGCCGGGGCTGCTGTCCGAATTGGGATTGGCCGACATCACGGTCTCCTTCGTTGGAGCCGCGACGGATCAGTGGCCGGGACCGACTGCCCGCGCGGCGGAAGGCCGGCGCGGCGCTGACAGGCAGCCTGGCCGGTCGGGCGGCGGTCGCTCAGGCCCGACAGGGTCGGGCGGCCGTCGAACTGTGATCTGCTGCAGCGAGGTTCGCGCCGTTTCGGGATCGGCGCAAGCGGATTTGCAGCCTGCCGCCGCAGGCTTATTCCGGCGTCGGCCTTATAATCGGGGCCGTGCTTCCCCATGTGCCCAATACGGCTTCCTGCGGAACCGCCCATGCGGTGGATGAGGCGCGGCCGGCATCGAGACAATTCGCACGCAGCGCCGCGCCTTGGGGAGGGGCAAGGTCATGCAGGCCCTTCGACCGACTCTTGCGTCGGTTCGTGTCGATCTCCCTTCCGGGGGCCGCATCGCTGCCTGGCTGGCCCTTTCCCACAACAGAGAACGCCAATGTCACTGAATTTTCCCAACCCCGTCCGCAGCTTCGACGCAGGCCGCTCCTGCGTCAGCTTCTGGGGCTCGGACGCCTCGATGGAAATCGCCTTCCAGATCGAGATGGACGCGCTGCACAAGCTCGATCCCGCCGCCGGCAAGAGCGAGGGGCAGATTCTGGCGACTTTCGACAGCCATCGCGAGACGATCCTGAAGGCGGCCGCGGCGGCCTATGGCCGCCACCGCGCGAGCTACCACCGCCTGACGGCGGCCGATATCAACGGAAGAGGATGAGACCCATGGCCCGCACCCCGTTCAAGCCCGGCGATCTCGTCGATCTGACCCATGATTTCGCCAATCAGCCGCGTGTCGGCCCCTTCGAGATCCTGCGGATGATGCCTTCCCGCGACAATGCCGAGGAGCAATACCGCGTGCGCGGTCCCAGCGGCCAGGAGCGCGCGGTGGGCGACCACGAGATCGTGGCGAAAGCCGTCGGCGGCGCCAAGGCGTAGGGTTGATGTCGAAAAAATCCAAGCTGCGCGTCGATGCCGACAACGCCTTTTTGCGCATCCAGAACCGCTCCTCGTCTCTCGCCCGCATCCTCACGGAAACCGAGCTGGCGGAACAGGCGCGGGACGCCAAGACGGCGCGGCTGAAGGCGCAGCGGCTGGAAAAGGAGTCCGGCGCCTGACCGCGACGCGATGAGCAGGGCCACCAATTCGTTAATCTCTGGCACGGCTAACTGCCGCCTTGCCTTACCGTAGACTCGAGATCCCGCTCACGCGCTCCATCGGAATCCAGACGTGCTGATCGACACCCACGGGACCGGCGAGGTCGCGCGTCTGGCCGCCGTAAGGGCGCTGGAGCTGCTCGACACGCCAGGCGACATCTCCTTCGATTCCATCGTTGCGCTCGCCGCGCAGCATTTCGCTTGCCCGATCGCGCTCGTCACCCTGGTCGATCATGACCGGCAATGGTTCAAGGCGCGCTGCGGTCTGCAGGTCAGCGAGACGTCGCGCGACGTCGCCTTCTGCAATTACACCATCCAGTCGGCGGAGCTTTTTGTCATCAACGACGCCAGCCTGGACGTCAGGTTTCACGACAACCCTTTGGTGACGGGCCCGCCTCATATCCGCTTCTATGCGGGCTATCCGCTCTCGCTCGATGGCGAGAATCGCATCGGCTCGCTGTGCATCATCGACAGCAAGCCGCGCACCTTCGACGCAGCCGCGAGCGCGGCGCTTGTCCGCTTCGGCCGCCTCGTCGAGGATCTGGTGCGCCTGCATGCCAATGCGCTGGCGCTGGAGGCCGCCGCGAAAAAACAGAAGCGCAAGAACCGGGAACTGGCGACGAAAAATCGCCTGCTCCTGCAGATCGAGCGCATGGCCTCGATCGGCGCCTGGTCGCTCGATCTGGAGACGCAGCGGGCGACCTGGTCGGACGAGATCTTCGCGCTGCACGATCTACCGGTCGGAGTGCCGCCGACGCTCGAGGAGGCGCTCGCCTTCTATCCGGCCGAGGCCCGCGCCTTGGTCCAGAGCCATATCGCGGAAGCCTTGCGGACCGGCGAACCCTTCGAATTCGCCGTCGATTTCGTCACGGCCACAGGCCGCAGCCGCAGCGTCCGCTCGGCCGGCCAGCTCGAATGCGTCGATGGCGCGCCGGCGCGGCTCGTCGGCGTGTTCCAGGACATCACCGTGCGTCACGAGGCCCAGCAGCGTCTCTGGCACGCGGCGAACATGGATTTCCTCACAGGGCTCTCCAACCGCGCGCATTTCGAGAAGGCGCTGGTCGCCAATCTGGCTGCGGCCGAAGCCGGAGACTCGACGGTGACGCTGCTCCTGATCGATCTCGACGGCTTCAAGGAGATCAACGATGCGCGCGGCCACCAGGCCGGGGACGACGTGCTCAAGGCGGTCGCGCGCCAGCTGCTCGCGCGAGCGCCGCAGAACAGCACGGTGGCGCGGCTGGGAGGCGACGAGTTCGCCGTCATCGTCCCCGTCACGGGCAGGCGTCCGCGCCACCGGGCCATTGCCCGCAAGGTGCTCAACGCGCTGAAGCAGCCGATCATGGCGATGGGCGAGAGCATCCCGGTTTCGGCGACGGTCGGCGTCGCGAGCTATCCCGACGACGCGCAGCACTGGAAGGATCTGCTGCGTTGCGCCGACATCGCGCTCTATAACGGCAAGCGGCGGGAACGCGGGGCCGTCGGCTGCTACGCGCCGGAAATAAGCATGCTGT
>JBKBRD010000218.1:0-5753 GCA_046292405.1 Allobosea sp.
CGTCATGCAATCAGCGCATGCATGCCATGCTTTTTTACTTGCGCTTCCTCGCAGACCCGGATTTGTTGACATCAAGCGACGCTCGGATCGAACCGGCGCGCCAAACAGGCTCTGAGGGAGGGCATTCGAAGATGAAGCGTCGTCAATTTCTGAAGGTGGCGGGAGCCGGCGCAGCCGCTGGCGCTATAGCAAGCCCCGCTATCGCCCAGGCCTCGCCGGAGGTGAAATGGCGGGTCACCTCGTCCTTCCCGAAGTCGCTCGACACCATTTTCGGCGCATCGGAAGTGCTGTCCAAGGCCGTCTCCGAAGCCACCGACGGCAAGTTCCAGATCCAGGTCTTCGCGGCGGGTGAAATCGTTCCCGGCCTGCAGGCGGCCGACGCCGTGACCAACGGCACGGTCGAGATGTGCCACACCGCCTCGTATTATTACGTCGGCAAGGATCCGACCTACGCCTTCGGCACCGCCGTGCCCTTCGGCCTCAACGCCCGCCAGCAAAACGCCTGGTTCTATCATGGCGGCGGGCAGGAGCTGCTCAATGAATTCTACAAGAAGGCCAACATCTATTCGCTGCCCGGCGGCAACACCGGCTGCCAGATGGGCGGCTGGTTCCGCAAGGAGCTGAAGACCGTCGCAGACCTGCAAGGCGTCAAGATGCGCATCGGCGGCTTCGCCGGCCAGGTGCTGCAGAAGCTCGGCGTGGTGCCGCAGCAGATTGCCGGCGGCGACATCTATCCGGCGCTGGAAAAGGGCACCATCGACGCGGCCGAATGGGTCGGGCCGGCCGATGACGAGAAGCTCGGCTTCAACAAGGTTGCGCCCTATTACTACTATCCGGGCTGGTGGGAAGGCGGCGCCTCGCTGCATTTCTTCATCAACACCGCCAAGTGGGAGGCGCTGCCCAAGACCTACAAGTCGATCCTGACCACGGCGGCAGCCCTGGCCAACATCGACATGCAGGCGAAGTACGACGCACGCAACCCCGGCGCGCTGAAGCGGCTGGTCGGCGCCGGTGCGCAGCTGCGCCCGTTCTCCCAGGAAATCCTCGAGGCCTGTCTCAAGGCGTCGAAGGAGGTCTATGCGGAGACCTCGGCCAAGAACGCCGACTTCAAGAAGATCTACGACTCGATGTCGGCTTTCCGGAACGACCAGTATCTCTGGTTCCAGATCGCCGAATACACCTATGATAATTTCATGATCCGCGCCCGCGCGGCAAATCAGCTCTGAAGAGAGCGAATGGCCGAGCGATCGGCCCAACTCGAGCCATGTCGAACCCCGGCCGCGAGGCCGGGGTTTTTCGTTTCCGCCGGGTCTGCCGCGTGGCATCATCATGCCGCCCTGATCTGTCGCCAGCATCGGGTTCGATTCATCGCGGATGACCCATCATGTTGCGCGCCTGCCTGATCCTGATCGCCGCCGCAGCGCTCTCCCCGGCGTCGGCGCAGTCGATCGGCGAACCGATTCCCGGCCAGCGCCGGACCGAGTCGAAACCGCGCGCCGACAAAGCGGACGCCGCGCCGCGCCCCTGCCCGCAATACGGCCCCGGCTTCGTGCGCGTCGAAGGGTCGTCGCTCTGCGTGCGCGCCGGCGGCTCGGTCCGGATGGAGATGGGCCGCAGCAGCAACAACCGGACGGGCTCCGCCGCCTCGGCGATGGTCGAGCTGGAAGGGCGAAGCGAATCGTCTCTCGGCCCCGTCCGCAGCCTTGTCAGGGTCCGTGGCACGGCCGAACGCGGGCTGGCCTCCGGCAACCACGCCTACGGCGCGCGCTACTGATCTCAGCGCATCAGCCGCGCCACTTCGGCGCGCAGCGCCGGCAGCAGCTCGGCTTCGAACCAGGGATGGCGTTTGAGCCAGCCGGAATTGCGCCATGACGGATGCGGCAGCGGCAGGATGCGCGGGCGGCGCGGCGCGGCCAATATGGCGCGCCAATCAGCCACCGTGTCGGTGAGGCTCGGCCGCGCGGCCGAGCCCAGATGCCAGAGCTGAGCATAGCGGCCGATCGCCAGGACCAGCTCGATCTCAGGCAATGCGTCGAACAGCCGTGCGCGCCAGTGCGGCGCGCATTCTCGGCGCGGCGGCAGGTCGCCGCCCTTGGCGTCGAGGCCCGGGAAGCAATGGCCCATGGGGATGATCGCGACCCGGCTCGCATCGTAGAAATCCCGCTCCTCCAGCCCGAGCCAGCCGCGCAGCCTGACGCCGGAGGGATCGGTGAAGGGGCGCCCGCTCGCATGGACGCGCGTTCCCGGCGCCTGTCCGGCAATGCAGAGGCGCGCGCCGGCGGAGGCCTGGATCACCGGGCGCGGCTCATGCGGCAGGGGTGGCGGGTGAAGGGGCGCGTCGCGGCACAGCCGGCAGGCGCGCAAGGCGTCGAGCAGCGGCGCCAGCGGTTCTGTCACGGGCCGGCTTGTCATGGCGGGGGGAAAGATGACTTCAAGTTGGCGCGGCGCGGCGTCATCATCGGCGCCGGCGCCTGCGAGATCAGACCGTCGCACTGCCAGGGCGCGCCGCCGTCGCCATGGTCGCGCGGATTGCCGGGTTCGATCGAGGCGAGCGCGTTGATCTGCCCGTTCGAGACATTGCGCAGCACAAAGAGCTTGTTCGACAGCTCGACCGTGAAGCAGTGCACGGTGCGGTTGCTCTGCGGGCCATAATAATAGCAGACCTCCTCGCGCCTGATGGTCCAGCAGGCGTCGCGGTTGGGCTGCCAGCCATTATGGCCGAGCGCGCGTCCGTCGGGCGCGTGGTATTCGGTGAAGAAGCCGCCATTGGTGTAGCGGCCGCTGACGGTGTTGCCCTCGAAGGCCTGGCGGATGGCGCCGCCATCGAGCTTCTCGACGGCCGCGGCCGGGCTGGTCCAGGCGACCATAGACAGCGCCGCCAGCAGCGCGAGACTGCGTCGCCGCATCAGGCCGCCCAGCTCGGCCTGGCCGAGAGCGCGCCATGCCAGCGCCGTATCTGGACGAATTCCTCCGACAGGGGGATGCGCGACGGTTTCATGAAATCGATGGCGATGCCGGCGGTGATGTCGGCGATGGTCAGTTCTTCGCCGCAGATGAAGGCGTTGCCCGCTAGCTGCAGCTCGAGCAGCCAAAGATGGTCGTCGATCAGCTCGCGATTGGCCTCGGCCCATTCCGGCACCTGTTGCTCCAATTCGGCCATCGACGGATGGCTGTGGCGGAAAATCGCGGCGACGCTGGAAAACAGGCCGAGCTCGACCCGCCGATTCCACATTTCGACCTGGGCCTGCGTTTTCGCATCGCGCCCGAACAGCGGCGGCTCGGGATGCAGGCTTTCGATATAGCGGCAGATCGCCACGGTCTCGGCGATGGCTGCGCCATCATCCAGGACCAGCACGGGCAGACGCTGCAGCGGGTTGATGCTGGTGAAGGCCTCGCTCTTGTGCTCGCGCTTGGCAATGTCGATGGGCACGAGTTCGGGCAGTGGCACGCCTTTCTCGGCAAAGAAGATCCTCACCCGCCGCGGGTTCGGGGCGCGCCCGCCATCATAGAGTTTCATTGTCACCGCTCCTCATTTGGTTGGGACCGGACCATGGCTTGGGCGGCTCGGTCAACCGCCCGACCCGTCTTCGCTCCGGTTTTGCCTCCCGCCGCCCGCGATCGGCGTCAGCGCGGATGGGCGCGACGCCAGGCTTCCGGCCGCTCGAAACTCAGGGCCCAGAGGCCGCGCCCGGCCGCCCTCGCCTGTTCTTCCTCGCTGCGATAGGCGCCATAGGAAATGGCATGCCCGCCGCTGACCATCGCGGCATTGACGTCGCGCTCGCCCAGGCGGCAGCGGGCGAGACCGCGGCCGTAGCGATCCGCCTTGCCGATCTCGCAACTCAGCGCCCCCTGGCCGGCGAGAGCCGACAAGGCCTGCCGCGCCTGGCGCCCGCACGCCACGGAGCGGCCTGCGCTATCGCTGCAGGTTTGGCGCAGCTCAGGGGCGTCGATCCCTTCCAGCCGCAGCTCCTCGCCGTTCAGACGCAGCGAATCCCCGTCGATCACCTGGGCGTAGCCGACGAGCGCCCGCCCGCCGCCCAGCCTGTATTGCAGCACCGCGCCGGCGATCGCGAGCAGCCCGACCAGGCCCAGCGCCACGACGAGATCGACCGAACGGCTCACCCGCCGCCAGCCCAGAAATCCAGTTCCCGATCGTCCGAATCCAAAGCGCGCCATCAGTAAGAGCTTAACGATTTGCAGACCATGATGGCGAGCCGGCCGTGCTTCCCGCTCCGCCGGGGAAGGAACGCGCGTCGAGTCCATGGCGGAGATCACGGCCGAACAGGTGCAGCGCGGGCGCGGCCCCGACCCCTCCGTGATGGCGCGGCGCAAGCTGGTCTCGCGCGAGGTCAAATCCGTGCGCGAGCGGCTGACCTCCTCGACCGGGCTGGAGCGCGCCTTCGACTACGAGCTGCTGCGGCTGTTCGCTCAATATCGGATGAACGGCAGCATCGGCACGCTCGTGCTGGCCTTCGGCGTGGCGGCGGCGGCCTGCCTGTGGGCGCCGGCCTTCAAGGTCGCGATCTGGATTTTCTTCGTCATCGTCAGCATCGGCCTGGTCGCGCTGCTGTGTCGCCGCTTCACCCTGCAGACCACCAGCCAGGTGAGACTGCGGGCCTGGCGGCGCATTTTCGTGCTGACGGAAGGGCTGCACGGGCTGTGCTGGTCGCTGCTGCTGCTGCTGTTCAGCCCGGATGCGCCGGGGGCCTCCGTCTTCGTGACCACGACGCTGCTGATCGTCAGCGCCGTGACGGTGATGCTCGCGGCCTCGATCCCCAGCGCCGTCTATGCCGGCTTGATGTCGATCACCGTCGGCATCGGGCTGTTCTTCTGGGGGCGGACCGAGATCGACAGCGTCACCACGGCGCTGATGGCGGCGGCCGCGCAACTCTTCTTCATCTTCCTCGCCAACCGGCTCTACGCCAGCTCCGTCGCCACGATCGAATTCCGCGCCGAGAAGGATGCGCTGATCGCCGAGCTCGAGACCGCGACCGCCAATTCCGACGAGGCGAGGCGCAAGGCCGAGGAAGCCAACCTCGCCAAGTCGCGCTTCCTGGCCACGATGAGCCATGAGCTGCGCACGCCGCTCAACGCCATTCTCGGCTTCTCCGAGGTGATGAAGAACGAGGTGTTCGGCGCGCACGCCAACGCGGCCTATCGCGAATATTCGGGCGATATCCATGATTCCGGCCAGCATCTGCTCAATCTGATCAACGAGATCCTCGACCTCTCCCGCATCGAGGCCGGCAAATACGAGCTCAATGAGGAGGCGCTGTCGCTGGCCGGCATCGTCGACGATTGCAGCCATATGCTCAATCTGCGCGCCAAGGCGAAGGGCCAGTCGATCCGCGAGGCGGTGGAGCCGGATCTGCCCAAGGTCTGGGCCGATGAGCGCGCCATCCGTCAGGTCGTGCTCAACATCCTCTCGAACGCGATCAAATTCACCCCGCAAGGCGGCGAGATCACCATCAAGGTCGGCTGGACCGCCAATGGCGGGCAATATGTCTCGATCACCGACACCGGCCCCGGCATCCCCGAGGACGAGATCCCGGTGGTGCTGCAGACCTTCGGACGCGGTTCGCTGGCGATCAAGACTGCGGAACAGGGCTCCGGCCTCGGCCTGCCGATCGTCAAGGGGCTGATCGACCTGCATGGCGGCGGCTTCCTGCTGAAATCCAGGCCGCGCGCCGGCACCGAAGTCACCGTGACGCTGCCCGCCGCCCGGGTGATGGACACGCTCGCCGCTTTGCCCC
>JBKBRD010000219.1:0-5727 GCA_046292405.1 Allobosea sp.
AATCCGTAGCCCTTGGTTTCGTTGAACCATTTCACGGTACCCGTGCTCACGTGCTGTTCCTTCAGTCTCTGTTCAGGCCGGCTCATGACGGCCCGGTCGGCACTGTAAGGCGCAATCGCCCGCCGACGCAATCACGCGCCGCAAAACGTCTATCGCGGCTGCGAAGGCCATGGTCGAAAATGTCCTGCATGCAGCCCCCTTCGCCGGTTCAGCCCCTTGCTCAACCGGGTTTGCTACCGCATGAACGGCGGGAAACGCCCTGGGAGCCCACAATGACAAAATACGTAATCGACCCCCCTGCCGTGATCGCCGTCCCCGTCGCCGGGGGTGGGCTTTTCCCGGTGCGTCGAGTCTTCTGCGTCGGGCGCAATTACGCCGAGCACGTCCGCGAGATGGGCGGCGACCCCGACCGTGAGGAGCCGTTCTTCTTCACCAAGCCGGCCGACGCCCTCGTCATCAACGGCGCTGACATGCCCTATCCCAGCAAGACCGGCGATCTGCATCACGAGATGGAGCTGGTCGTCGCCATCGGGACCGGCGGGCGCGACATTCCCGAAGCCGAGGCGCTCGCCCATGTCTATGGTTACGCCGCCGGGCTCGACATGACCCGCCGCGATCTGCAGGCCGCCGCCAAGAAGGGCGGCAAGCCCTGGGACATGGCCAAGGGCTTCGATCACTCCGGCCCGATCGGCGAGATCGTTCCGGCCGGCAAGTCCGGCCATCCCGCCGCCGGCAAGATCGAGCTCGTCGTCAACGGCGTGCCGCGCCAGAGCTCGGATCTCGCCAAGCAGATCTGGAACGTGCCGGAGACCATCGCCTATCTCTCCAGCCTGGTCGAACTGGCCGCGGGCGACCTGATTTTCACCGGCACCCCGGAGGGCGTCGCCGCCGTGGTCGCGGGCGATGTGCTGGAAGGCGAGATCGCCGGCGTCGGGACCGTCCGCACCCGCATCGTCTGACGACTAGTATGCCCTCAGCCCTCATCCTGAGGAGCACGCCGCAGGAGCGCGTCTCGAAGGATGTTCCAGATGGCATGGGAGCCGCCTGGGCCATCCTTCGAGACGCCGCTGACGCGGCTCCTCAGGATGAGGGCTGAGGTGAACCGCCAGCTTGAAGTCGCTTTTGAAGGATATCGTCATGACCCTCACCGCCGACGCCGCCGGCGTCTTTCCGATCGCTCCCACCCCGTTTAATGCCGATGGCGCGGTCGATTGGGCCTCGACCGATCGTCTCTTCGCCTATTACGACCGGATCGGCGCGAACGGCACGACCGTGCTCGGCATCATGGGCGAGGCGCCCAAGCTGGAGCCCGAGGAATCGATCGGCATCGTCAAGAGCGCGGTCAAGAACATGCCGGGCAAGCCGGTCATCGTCGGCGTCTCGGCCCCGGGTTTCGCCGCCATGCGCTCGCTCGCCCGCCAGTCGATGGAGATCGGCGCCGCCGCGGTGATGATCGCGCCGCCGCCCGCGCTGCGCACCGACGACCAGATCGTCGGCTATTACGCCCAGGCGGTCGAGGCGATCGGCGCCGACATTCCCTTCGTCATCCAGGATTATCCGCTGACATTGTCGGTGATCATGACGCCCGCCGTCATCCGCCGCATCGTCATGGACAACCCCTCCTGCGTGATGCTGAAGCATGAGGATTGGCCGGGGCTCGAGAAGATCTCGACGCTGCGCAAGTTCCAGGCCGATGGCAGCCTGCGGCCGATCTCGATCCTGACCGGCAATGGCGGCATGTTCCTCGTTTTCGAGTTGGAGCGCGGCGCCGACGGCGCCATGACCGGCTACGCCTTCCCCGAGCTGCTGATCGACGTGGTCAATTTGCAGAAGGCCGGCAAGCGCGACGAGGCGCATGACATCTTCGACGCGCATCTGCCGCTGCTGCGCTACGAGCAGCAGCTCGGCATCGGGCTTGCCGTGCGCAAATACACGATGATGAAGCGCGGCATCCTCGCCAGCGACGCCCAGCGCAAGCCGGGCGCGTCGCTCAGCGCCATGGCGAAGACCGAAGTCGACTACCTGCTCTCGCGCGTCGCCCGCCGCGACCCCCGCGCCAAGCTCTGAGCCGACGTCGCCTCCCGCCCGCCCGCGCCGGCGGCCGGGAGGCCTGCGCTCAGCCCTTGGCGACGAAGCGCTTGAACGCCTCGCCGTAATCGCGGTGCCAGCGCGAAAGCGGCGGGCGGTTGGCGATGATGTCGCCCATCGCCCATTCCATGCGCTTTTCGTCGAGGGCGCGCGGTGTCTCGTTGTCCGGGCAGAGAATGTAGAAATCGCCGGCGTTCAGCCGCTCCAGCATGAAGTCGACGGTCTGTTCCGGCGTCCACGCCCCCTCCGGCTTGGCGCTGCGCCCGCGCGCGGTGAGCGGCGTGAAGACGAAGCCCGGAATCAGCAGATGCGCCCGCACCTGCGCGCCTTCGGTGCTGCGCAGCTCATGTTCCAGCGCTTCGGTGAAGGCCTTCACCCCGGCCTTCGAGACATTATAGGCCGGGTCACCCGGCGGGGTGGTGATGCCCTGCTTCGAGCCGGTGTTGATGATCAGCCCCGGCTGTCCACCGGCCAGCATCGCGGGGGCGAAGGCCTGGCAGCCGGCGATGACGCCGCCGAGATTGACCGCGAGAATGCGCTCCCAGGTCTCGCGCGGGCCGAACATCGTGCTGCCGGGCTGCATCCCGGCATTGTTCATCAGCACATGCACGGCGCCGAAGCGCGCCAGCGCCTGGTCGCGCAGCGCCTCGATCTCGGCGGGGTGGCCGACATCGGTGGGAACCGCCAGCACGTTTTCGTCGCCGACCAGCGTCGCCAGCACCTGGCCCGCCGCCTTCAGCCCCTCGGAATCGCAATCGGCAATGGCGACCTTCATCCCCAAGCCGGCGAAGGCGCGTGCGGCGGCAAAGCCGATGCCGGAGGCCGCCCCGGTGACGACGGCGACTTGGGAAGGCAGAAGGGCAGGGTGCGTCGACGTCATGGCAAGCTCGCGATTCGCTACGGGAGGCGGCACTCAAAGGTGGGCGCGCGGCGAGATGATGGCGGCCGCCGTGCCGATGAGGCGCGACGTCGCGGGATTGGCTAGACTGGCGGCATGACCGTGATTCTCGACCCCCGCCTCACCCCCGCCCGCCCGGACCTCGCCGCCAGCCATTTGCGCGGACAGGTCGAGGCGCGCGAATTCGTCGATCCCGAGCCCGGCTTCGTCGTGGCGCCCTCGGCGGCCGGCCGGCGCGAGCCGCGCCCGGACGGGCCGCTCGACACGGAGGCGCTGCGCGGCGAGGCGGTTCAGGTTTATGAGCGCTTCGAGGGTTGGGCCTGGGTCCAGCTCGCGCTCGACGGCTATGTCGGCTATGTGCCCGACACCGCGCTGCGCGCGCAGGCGCCGACGCCGACCCACCGCGTCGGCGCGCTTCGAACCTTCGTCTATCCCGGCCGTTCGATGAAACTGCCGCCGCTGGAGGCGCTGTCGATCGGCGCCCGCGTGGCGGTGACCGGCGCCATCGACGACTTCCTGATTTTGGCCGATGGCGGCTATGTCATCGCCAGCCAACTGGCGCCGCTCGCCAGCGCAGAGCCCGATTTCGTCGCTGTCGCCGAGCGCTTCCTGCACGTTCCCTATCTCTGGGGCGGCAAGACCAGCCTCGGCCTCGACTGCTCGGGGCTGACGCAGCTCGCTTTGGCGGCGGCGGGCGTCGCCGCCCCGCGCGACACCGACATGCAGGAGGCGGCGCTGGGCGAGGCGGTGGTCTTCGACGAAACCCTGTCAGGGTTGCGGCGCGGCGACCTGGTTTTCTGGAAAGGCCATGTCGGCATTCTCACCGACCCGCAGACGCTGCTGCACGCCACCGCCTTCACCATGACGGTGATGAGCGAGCCGCTGCGCGTGGCGCGCGACCGGATCGCGGCGAAAAGCTTCGGCGCCATCACGAGCATTCGCAGGCTGGCCTGACCGCGGTCCGTTCTTGGCAAGGATTGCCAAAATGCTATGCTGTCACCACAGGAGGCTCCATGGCGACGATGAACGTATCTCTGCCTGACCAGATGAAGGCGTGGGTCGAGACGCAGGCCGATAGTGGTCGTTACGGCAATGCGAGCGATTACGTTCGTGACCTGATCCGGCGGGATCAGGAGCGCCAGACGAAGATTGCTGAGTTTCAGCGGCTGATCGAGCAGGGATTCGCCAGCGGCGTCAGCACCCGGACGAAGGCGGAAATTCTCGCGGAGGCACGGCGGCGTGCTGCAGAGCTTGGGCTCGATGGTCGCTAAATGGACGTCCCAGGCAGAGGAAGACCTGATTGGCATTTTTCTCGAAAGCAGCCGCCTGTTTGGAGCCATGCAAGCTGAACGCTACGTCGATGGTGTCAATTCGAGCATCGATCGTTTGGCCTTCATGCCTTTGATGGCGCCCGAGCGAATGGCTCTCGATCCGCCTTTACGAGTGCACCCGCACGGCAGTCATGTGATTGTCTACCAGATTGTGGGCGCCGACATTCTGATCGTCCGCATTCTTCATGGCCGCTGCGACTGGGAACGGGAATTCCAGTAGTCGCGCTGGCGCATTGCGCTCACACCAGCCCCTTCAGCCGATACAGCGCCTCCAGCGCCTCGCGTGGCGTCATCTCGTCGAGATCGAGCGCCGCGAGCGTCTGGCGCAGCCCATCGGCTTCCGGCGCGGGCGCCGTCGGCTCCGGCCGTCGCCGCAAGGGCGCCGCGAACAAGGGGAGATCGTCCACCAGCGAAGCGACCGGCTTTTCGCGCTCGGTCTTTTCGAGTTCGCCCAGAATGGCGCGCGCCCGCTCCACCACCGCCGGCGGCAGCCCGGCGAGCTTGGCGACCTGGATGCCGTAGGAGCGGTCGGCCGCGCCGGGCACGACCTCATGCAGGAAGATCACCTCGCCATTCCATTCCGTGACGCGCACCGTGGCGTTGCTGACCCGCGCCAGCCGGTCGCCGAGCGCGGTCAGCTCGTGGTAATGCGTGGCGAACAGGCTGCGGCAGCGATTGACCTCGTGCAGATGCTCGATCGCCGCCCAGGCGATGGAAAGACCGTCGAAAGTGGCGGTGCCACGGCCGATCTCGTCGAGGATGACCAGCGCGCGCGCGCCGGCCTGGTTCAGGATCGCGGCGGTCTCGACCATTTCGACCATGAAGGTCGAGCGCCCGCGGGCGAGATCGTCGGCCGCGCCCACCCGCGAGAACAGCCGGTCGACGACGCCGATATGGGCCGCTTGCGCCGGCACATAGGCGCCCATCTGCGCTAGAACCGCGATCAGCGCGTTCTGGCGCAGGAAGGTCGACTTGCCGGCCATGTTCGGGCCGGTGATCAGGCAGATGCGCCCGCCGGACTCGGCTGCGGGCGGCGACAGCTCGGTTTCGTTGGCGACGAAGGGCTTGCCGTCGCGCTTCAGCGCCGCCTCCACCACCGGATGGCGTCCCGCTTCGACGCTGAAGGCCGCGCTGTCGTCGATGACCGGCCGCGTCCAGCCCTCGCTTGCGGCCAGCGCCGCCAGACCCGCCGCGACATCGATCTCGGCCAAAGCCTGCGCCGTAGCCTTGATCGGCTCGGCCTGCGCCATGACGGCGGCGGACAGCTCCGCGAAGACCGCGAGTTCGAGCTTCAACGCCCGGTCGGCCGCCGAGGCGATCTTCGCCTCGAGTTCGCCGAGCTCCACCGATGAAAAGCGCATCGCATCCGACCTGGTCTGGCGATGCACGAAGACGGAGCGCCAGGGTTCC
>JBKBRD010000220.1:0-5720 GCA_046292405.1 Allobosea sp.
ACGGCGGGCAGCCCGCCGAAGAAACGCTGGAGCCCGGAGATGTCGAGAGCTGGCGTCACGAGTTCTGCTCCGCGATGAAGGGCGCTGCGGCCGTCGCGGCCGGCCTGCGCCAGCGCGCCGGCCGGGCTGGCGCCGAGCGCCAGCGCCTCGACGGCGGAGCGCGCCGGCTTGAGCCCATGCGAGGCCTCGGCCATGGCGAGCAGGGTGTCGACCTTCTCCTCGGTCGTGTGGCGGTTGCCGACGACGTGCAGGCCGTGCGGGATCAGCGTGTATTCGAGTTCGAGCACGGCGGCCTGCAGGCCGGCGATCGGCGCTTCCGCCTCGTCGCCCCAGGCCGGCTCGGCCGGCGCCAGATCGAGCGCGGCGGCCTGCGCCTGGACCAGCGCGGCGAGATCGAGGCGCTCGGCGCCGCCGTCGAGCGGCTGGCGCCAGCGCTCCAGCGAGGCCTTGAGCTCGACCAGTCCGCGATAGAGCCCGGCGCTCGCCACCGGCGGCGTCATGTAGCTGACCAGGGTCGCGGCGCTGCGGCGCTTGGCAATGGTCCCTTCGGAGGGGTTGTTGGCGGCGTAGAGATAGATGTTGGGGAGGTCGCCGATCAGCCGGTCCGGCCAGCATTGGGCGGAGAGGCCGACCTGCTTGCCCGGCATGAATTCGAGCGCGCCATGGGTGCCGAAATGCAGCACGGCGTGGGCGCCGAAATCCTCGCGCAGATAGCGGTAGAAGGCCGAGAAGGCGTGGGTCGGCGCAAAACCCTTCTCGAACAGCAGGCGCATCGGGTCGCCCTCGTAGCCGAAGCCGGGCTGGATTCCGACCAGCACATTGCCGAAGCTCTGGCCGAGCACGAAGAGCGAGCTGCCGTCGCTGAGCTGGCGACCGGGAGCGGGGCCCCATTGCGCCTCGATCTCGGCGAGGTGCCGCTCGCGGCGGACATGGTCGTTGACGTTGATGCGCGTGTGGACATTGGCGTCGGCGCCGAAGCGGCTGGCGTTGCCGTGCAGGATCGACTGGCGCAGCGCATCGACGCTGGCGGGCAGATCGACCGTGTAGCCGCCGGCCTTCAGCGCCTTGAGCGTGTTGAACAGCGATTCGAACACGGCGAGGAAGGCGGCCGTGCCGGTGTTGCCGGCGTTGGGCGGGAAGTTGAACAGCACGATGGCGAGCTTGCGCATGGCGCGCTGCGTCCGGCGCAGCGTCACCAGCTTCTCCGTGCGCGCCGCCAGAAGCGCCGCCCGCTCGACGCAGACCTGCATGTCGCGGCTGGTCTCGCTGCGCCCGCCGAAGACCATCGGGCCGGTGGCGCCGTCGAGTTCGGGGATCGCGACCATCATCGTCGCCTCGACCGGCATCAGCCCGCGTTCGGAGCCGTTCCAGGCCTCGAGCGTCTGGAATTCCAGCGCCTGCGCGGCGAGATAGGGCACGTCCAGCCCCGAGAGCATGGCGTCGGCCGCGCCGGCGTCGTTATAGGCGGGGCCGCCCACAAGGGAGAACCCGGTGAGCGAGACCAGCGCGTCGATGGCCGGCGCGCCGTCGCGCTTGAAGAAGGCGTCGACCGCCGGGCGGGCGTCGAGCCCGCCGGAAAAAGCCGGGATGACGTTGAGACCGCGCGCCTCCAGCGCCGCGATGACGCCGTCGTAATGGGCTGTGTTGCCGGCCAGCAGATAGGAGCGCATCACCAGCAGCCCGACCGTGCCGCGCCCGCCCGCCACCTTCGGCAGCTTGCTCGCCTGCTCGGCCATGCGGCCGGCCAAGCGCGGGTGATAGACGCCGAGCTCGGGATAATGCACCGGCGGGGCCGCCTTCAGCGTGCCGCGCAGCGCGCGGCGCGGGCCTTCGGCATAGCGGTCGACCAGCAGCCTGACGAGATTGACGACATTGGCGTCGGAGCCCGAGAGCCAATATTGCAGCGCCAGGAAATAGGCGCGCACATCCTGCGCCTTGCCCGGAATGAAGCGCAGGATCTGCGGCAGGCGCTTGAGCATGGCGAGCTGCTGGGCCCCGGCGTTGCCGCCCGGCTTCTTGGCGCCGCGCAGGCGCTTCAGCAGCGCCATCATGCCGCTTTCGGGCGCGTCCATGCGGAAGCCGCCGATGCGGGTCAGCTTGACGACGTCGCCGGCCGACATGGCGCAGACCATCGCATCGCAGGCTTCGCGCCGCGCCTTCAGGGCGGGCAGGATCATCTGGATATGGTCGTCCATGAACAGCATGTTGGCGATGACGATGTCGGCGCGTTCGATGTCGGCGCGGGCGGCCATCAACTCGGCCTGGTTCTCGCCCCATTCGGCGGCGGCGTGCAGGCTCAGCACCAGGCCCGGCAATTCGCGGCGAAGCGTTTCGGCGGCGCGATCGACGGCGCTCGACAGATGCCTGTCCAGCGTCACGATGACGATGCGGACCGGGACCGCCTCAGCGGCCGAAATGGGCTTTGGCATCGTAAAGCGTCTCCACCGTGATCGGGTTGATTCCACGTTCGCCTGCGAATTTCTCCGTGTTGCGCCGCGCCTTTCCGCGGACAAAGAAGGGGATTTTCTTCAGTTCCAGCTCGGCGTCGGGCGCCCAGCTGAGGAGGATCGGCCTGTCGACGACGAGCAGTTCTCCGGTTTCGGCCCCGGCCGCAGGCTGCGACGCCGGCGTTGTAGGGCTTGGGGCAGACGCGTCCTGCGCGAGGGAGGCCGATGCGTCGGGCTCGGGCTGGGCGCTTTCGGTTTGACCCGGCTTGGCGCCATGGCCGAGATGGGACGCGCCGGCGCCGTCATGGAACTCGAAATCGTCGCGGAACATGCCGAGCAGATGCTCTTCCAGCCCCATCATCAGCGGGTGGACCCAGCTGTCGAAGATGACGTTGGCGCCCTCGAAGCCCATTTGCGGCGAGTAGCGCGCCGGAAAATCCTGGACATGGACGGGAGCGGAAATCACGGCGCAGGGGATGCCGAGGCGCTTGGCGATGTGGCGCTCCATCTGCGTGCCGAGCACCAGCTCCGGCTGCAGCGCGGCGCAGGCGGCCTCGACCTCGAGATAATCGTCGGTGATCAGCGCCTCCAGCCCGTAGAGCTGGGCGGCCTCGCGGACGTCGCGGGCGCGCTCGCGGCTGTAGGTGCCGAGCCCGACGACTGTGAAGCCGAGTTCCTCGCTGGCGATGCGGGCGGCGGCGATGGCGTGCGTCGCATCGCCGAAGATGAAGACGCGCTTGCGGGTCAAATAGGTCGAGTCGACCGAGCGCGAGTACCAGGGCAGGCGCGAGGCCGTATCGGCCAGAGCGCGGCTCGGGTCGATCTCCGCCAGCCGCGCCACTTCCGTGATGAAGTCGCGGGTGGCGCCGACGCCGATCGGCACAGTCTGGACCATCGGCTGGCCGAACTGGCGCTTGAGCCATTGCGCCGCCTGGCCGGCGATCTCCGGGTAGAGCACGACGTTGAAATCGGCCTCGCCGAGACGGGCGACGTCGGCGGCGGAGGCCTGCCAGGGCGCGACGACGTTGATGGCGACGCCCAGCTCTTCGAGCAGTTCGGTGACGGCGCGAACATCGTCGCGATGGCGGAAGCCGAGCGCGGTCGGGCCGAGCAGATTGCAGGATGGGCGCTTGCCGTCCGGACGCGGCGGGCGCGGCGTGCCGGGCCTGGGCGCATGCGGGCCGGCGAGATGGCGCACCAGCTGGTAGAAGGTTTCGGCCGCGCCCCAGTTCTCCTTGCGCTGATAGGAGGGCAGCTCGAGCGGAATGACCGGGATCGGCAGGCCGAGCGCCCGCGCCAGCCCGGCCGGGTCGTCCTGGATCAGCTCGCCGGTGCAGGACGCGCCGACCAGCATCGCGGCCGGCTTGAAGCGCTCATAGGCCTCGTGGGCGGCGCGCTGGAACAGGTCGGCGGTGTCGCCGCCGAGGTCGCGCGCCTGGAAGGTCGTATAGGTCACCGGCGGGCGCTTGCCGCGCCGCTCGATCATGGTGAAGAGCAGATCGGCATAGGTGTCGCCCTGGGGCGCATGCAGCACGTAATGCACGTCGCGCATCGCGGTGGCGACACGCATGGCGCCGACATGGGGCGGCCCTTCATAGGTCCAGACGGTGAGGTGCATGGCTACACCTCCAGCGCCGCGCGCCGGATCAGCGGCCGCGCGAACAGCTCGGCGAGGTCACCGGCCTGTTCGAACCCCTGGATCGGCGTGAAGACGAGCTCGATCGCCCATTTCGTCGTCAGCCCGCGCTCCTCGAGCGGATTGGCCAGGCCAAGCCCGCAAACGGTGAGATCGGGCGCGGCGGCGAGGCAGCGATCGATCTGGCGATCGACGTCCTGGCCTTCGCTGAGCTGCACGTCGGCCGGCAGCAAAGCGAGATCGTCGGCGAGATGGTCGCGGTGGAGATAGGGCGTGCCGACCTCGACCAGCTCCATCCCCATCTCGCGCGAAAGGAAGCGGGCGATCGGGATTTCGAGCTGGCTGTCGGGGAAGAAGAAGATGCGCCGGCCCTGAAGGCTCTTGCGCGAATGCTCCAGAGCGCGCCTGGCGCGGTCGCGGCCGGGCGTGATCGCGGCCTGAAACAGCGCGGGGCAAACCCCGAAAGCTGTGGCGGCGGCCTGCAGCCAGCCGGCCGTGCCCTCGGCGCCGAGCGGGAACGGCGCGGCAAGCCGCGTCGCGCCGCGGTTTTCCAGAGCGCGGGCGGTGTCGGTCAGGAAGGGCTGGGCCAGCAGAAACACGGTGTCGGGCCCGACGGCCGGCATCAGCCCGGCGCGGCGGGCGGGCAGGAAGGAGAGCCGCGTGACGCCCATGGCCGCGAACAACCGGCGAAACTGGTCCTCGACCGCATCGGCGAGCACGCCGACGACGAGCAGGCTGCGCTCGGCGCCGGCCGGGGTGGCGGTCAGCGTCGGCACGAGCGCAGCGAGGCAGGCATCCTCGCCTTGCGTGAAGGTGGTCTCGATGCCGCTGCCGGAGTAGTTCAGCACTCTCACCTGCGGCGTGAAGCGTTGCGACAGGCGCTGGGCGGCGCGCGAGAGATCGAGCTTGATCACCTCTGACGGGCAGGAGCCGACCAGGAAGAGCAGCTTGATCTCGGGCCGGCGCTCGAGCAGCCGCGTCACCACAGCGTCGAGCTCGGCATTGGCGTCGGCCAGCCCGGCGAGATCCTTTTCCTCGATGATCGCGGTGGCGAAGCGCGGCTCGGCGAAGATCATCACCCCGGCCGCCGACTGCATCAGATGGGCGCAGGTGCGCGAGCCGACGATCAGGAAGAAGGCGTCCTGGATCTTGCGATGCAGCCACATGATGCCGGTCAGGCCGCAGAAGACCTCGCGCTGGCCGCGCTCGCGCAGCACCGGGCGGGTGTCGCAGCCTTGCGTCGGATAAAGCGGAGCGAGCGCGTTCATGACCTGCCTCCCAAGGCGGCGCCGGGAGCGGCGGACAAGCCCTGCGACTGCAGGCGGGCGGCGCGCAGCTTCAGCAGGAATTGCGCGGCGTTGACGAGGTAGATGGCGTAGGCGGCGAGCGCGAGCAGCATCTGGCCGCGCGGCGACATCGCCCCGGTCAGGATCGCGCCGAGATAGACGGTGTGCAGGGCGATGACGACGAAGCTGACCGCGTCTTCCCAGAAGAAGGCGGGGGCGAAGAGATACTGCCCGAAGACATCGCGCTCCCACAGCGCCCCGGTGACCATGATCGTATAGAGAACCAGCGTCTTGGCGACGATGGAGAGCGTCGCCGCCTCATAGCCGAGGCCGGTGGCGAGATAGCGCAGC
>JBKBRD010000221.1:0-5690 GCA_046292405.1 Allobosea sp.
TCGCCCATGGTCCAGGGGCCGAAGCTTTCGCCGAGATCGGCGTTCAGGTCGATGTTCATGGGACGGATCCGGAAGGCTGGGGCGGCCGATCCGCCCCGCCTACCCTATCGTCCCCGCCATCGCGAGGAAAGCGCAGCAGCCCTGCGCGTCCATGCAAGCCTTCATCCGGATGAGCAGCTGCGGAGCAACGTCCCGAAGGATGGTCCGGAAGGCCGTTCCGGATTGTCCTGGAGCATCCTTCGAGACGGTCCTTCGGACCTCCTCAGGATAAGGGCTGGAGCTATCCCGCCGGCCCCTATTTCCCCCAGCGCAACGCCAGCGGATCGAGCTCGCGCGCCAGTTCGATCAGCCCTTTGCGGGTCTCGGGATGCAGCGGCGTCAGCGGGTGGCGCACCGCCTCGCTCTTGATGACGCCGCCCTCCTTCATCACCGCCTTGGCCGAGCGCAGCCCGCATTGCCGGTTCTCGTAATTGATGATCGGCAGCACCTTGGCGTAGAGCGCCATCGCCTGCTTGCGGTCGCCGGCGAAATAGGCGGTCAGGATCGGCTTGATCAGGTCGGGGATCATGGCGCTGGTCATGGTGCCGGTCGCGCCGGCGTCGAGATCGGCCATCAGCGTGATCGCCTCCTCCCCGTCGAAGGGTCCGGCAACAGCCGATCCGCCGGCCTCGATCAGGGCGCGCAGTTTGCCGGCCGTTCCCGGCACCTCGATCTTGAAATAGCGGACGAGGGGGACCTGCTTTGCCAGCCGGACCATGAACGGCACGCTCAGCGTCACGCCCGAAAGCGGCGCGTCCTGCAGGATGATCGGCAGGCCGCAGGCATCGGCCACCTGCTTGAAATGCTCGATCATGCCCTGCTCGTCCGCCTTGAGCAGCGCCCCATGATAGGGCGGCATCATCATCAGCATCTTGGCCCCGGCGTCGGCCGCGGCCCGGGCGCGTTCGGCGGCGATGCGGGTCGAGAAATGCGAGGTGGTGACGATGACCGGAACGCGGCCGGCCACCTGCTCCAGCGACAGCCGCATCACCTGATGCCGCTCGGCGTCGGTCAGCAGGAACTGTTCGGAGAAGTTGGCGAGGATGCAGATGCCGTCGACGCCCTGATCGACCATCAGATCCATCACCCGGCGATTGCCCTCGAGGTCGAGATCGCCATTCTCATGGAAGATGGTCGGGGCGATGGGCAGTATGCCCTTATACGGTGCTGTCATGGCGGGCTCTTGCTCGAATGTTGAGGGCCTGAATGCGTCACACCGTGCGCGTCGCAGGGCGTCCGCGCAAGCGGCGGATCGCCGTTCCGATGACGGGCGCGAACAGCAGCACGAGCCCGATCGCCATCAGCGTCGACACCAGCGCGTTCGACCAGAAGATCGAGAGCGAGCCCTGGCTGAAGATCATCGACTGCCTGAACGCATCCTCGGCCTTGTCGCCGATCACCATGGCGAGCACCAGCGGCGCGATCGGATAATCGAGCTTCTTGAAGACATAGCCGACGACGCCGAACAGCAGCGCCAGCCAGATGTCGAAGACCTTGCTGGCGACGGTGAAGGCGCCGGTGAAGCAGACCAGCACGATGATCGGGCCGATGATGGCGAAGGGGATGCGCAGGATCGAGGCGAACAGCGGCACCGTCGCCAGCACCACGATGACGGCGACGACATTGCCCAGATACATCGAGGCGATCAGCCCCCAGACGAAATCGGGGCGGTCGGTGAACAGCGTCGGGCCGGGATTGAGGCCCCAGATCATCAGCCCGCCCATCATCACCGCGGCCGTGGCCGAGCCGGGGATGCCCAGCGCCAGCATCGGCAGCATCGCGGCCGATCCGGCGGCGTGGTCGGCCGTCTCGGGCGCGATCACGCCCTCGGGCTCGCCCTTGCCGAAGCGCTCCGGCGTGCGCGAGGAGCGCTTGGCCATGGCGTAGCTCATGAAGGACGCCGCCGTGGGACCGCCGGGCGTGATGCCCATCCAGATGCCGATCAGGCTGGAGCGCAGCAGCGCGAACCAGTAGCGCGGCATCTTGGCCGCGGTCGAAAGCACGTCGCGAATGCGCACCTTGGCCTGCACCCCGTCGAATTTCAGCCCCTCCTCCATGGTCTGCAGCAATTCGCCGATGCCGAACAGGCCGATCACCGCGATCAGGAAGCTGATGCCGCCGAGCAGAATGTCGAAATCATAGGTCAGGCGGATATTGCCGGAGACCGAATCCATCCCCACCGAGGCGAGCGTGAAGCCGATGCCCATGGAGACGATGGTCTTGAAGGGCGAGGCGCCGCCCAGCCCGATGAAGCTGGCGAAGGTCATGAAATAGACGGCGAAATACTCCGGCGAGGAGAAGCGCAGCGCGAAGCTGGCGACCCAGCCCGAGAGCAGCGTGATCAGGATGACGCCGGCCATGGCGCCGAAACCGGCCGACAGGAAGGCGAAGGACAAGGCTTCCGTGGCCCGGCCCTGCTTGGCCATGGGATGGCCGTCGAAGGTGGTCGCGACCGAGGACGGCTCGCCGGGGATGTTGAACAGGATCGAGGTGGTCGAGCCGCCAAACAGCGCCCCCCAATACAGCGAAGTCAGCAGGATGATCGCCGAGACCGGATCCATCGTGAAGGTCAGCGGCAGCATCAGCGAGACGCCATTGGGCGCCCCCAGCCCCGGCAGCACCCCGACGAGAATGCCGAGCAGCACGCCGGCCATCATCAGCAGGATGTGGTGGGTGGTGAGCGCGACGGAGAAGCCGTGCATCAGCGAGGCGACATTATCCATGCAGCACGCCCGTTCCGTTGGAGATCAAAGGCCGAGCAGGGGCTCGAGCGGCCCCTTGAGCAGGCCGATCTGGAAGAAGCGCTCCAGCGCGAAATAAAAGGCGGCGGCCGTGCCGACGGCGGTGATCAGCGTGCGCGGCCAGCCATAGCCGCCCTGGAAGCGCATCGCGAAGACGAGATAGGCGATGGTCGCGACATACATGCCGAGCGTGACGCTGATCAGCACGAAACCCAGCATCGGCAGGAAGAAGGAAGCGACCCGGCGCGCCCGCAGCGGGTCGAGAAAATCGGCCTGGAGGGCGTGGCTGCCCGCCAGCCGCTTGCCGACCGTCTGGACCAGCGTCGCCAGGCTCGCCAGCCCGATCAGCAGCCCGACATAGAAGGGAAAGGCGCCCGGCTGCGGCCCTGAGGAGTCCCAGCCGACGCCGAAATGCAGCGCGCCATAGACGATGACGGCGCCAAACAGCAGCGTCGCGACGGCGGTGGCGGCTTCGGCCCAGAAGCGCGTGATCATCCGGCTGGTCCTTTGATCCCTGGACTGGCCCCAGCGTCCAGGGCCGCCCGGTCGAGGGCTTCGCGCCGATTGCTCGGCCGGCGCGGCCCTGCGCGGCTTACTTGGCGATCCAGCCTTCGTTCTCGAAGACCTTGCGGTTGGCGGCCTCGTCCTTGGCGACGAAATCGGCCAGTTCCTTGCCTTTCAGGAAGCGGCCGGTCTGCGCCGTGCGGGAAACGAACTCCTTCCACTCCGGCGACTGGCTGACCTTTTCCAGCACGCCCTCATAGAAGGCCACGGCGTCGGCCGGCACATCCGCCGGCAGCCAGACGGTGCGCGGCATCTGGAAGGTCTCGATGGGCAGCCCGGATTCCTTGCAGGTGGGAATGTCGCCCCAGCCCTTGCCCTCGAAGACCGGCTCGCCCTTGGCCAGGCGCACCGGCGAGAACACGCAGAGCGGCTTGACGGCGCCGGCCTTCCACTGGCCGATATTCTCGTTGGGATTGTTGACGTTGGAGTCGATATGCCCGCCGGCCAGCTGCACCGCTGCGGCGCTGCCGCCCTGGAACGGCACATAGATCATCTTGGCCCCGGTGGCCTCCTGGATCATCGAGGTCAGCGTCTGGTCGGTGTCCTTCGACTGGCTGCCGCCCATCTTGAAGCCCATCGGCTTGGCCTTGACCGCCTCGAGATAGGTTTTCGCATCGGCATAGGGCGCGTCGCCCTTCACCCAGAGGATGAACTCGTCCAGCGCCAGCGCCGAAACCGGGGTCAGGTCCGAAAGCTTGTAGCCGAGCTTGGCGACCAGCGGCAGCAGATAGGCGTTGTTGGTGCCGAAGACGACGCGATGCGGGTCGCTCTTGCCGGCCTTGCCGTGCAGATAGCCTTCGGCGCCCGATCCGCCGCCCTTGTTGACCACCACGATCGGCTGCTCGATCAGCTTGTTCTTGGTGATGATCGACTGGATCATCCGGGCGAAATTATCGGTGCCGCCGCCAGCGCCCGAGGTCACCACGAATTCGACCGGCTTGGTCGGCTGCCAGGCCTGCGCTGCGCCGGCGCCGGCGAGGATGAAGGCTGCGGCGAAACCCCCGAGTCGTGTAGTCCTCTGCATTGTTCGTCTCCCTTGGTTTGGTTCGTTAGGGCGCTCGTTTCGCGGCTGCCCTGCTGGAAATAACTGTCAGGCGGCGACCTTTTGCCCGCCCTTGCCGTCCTGCGCCATCTTGATGGCGAGCGAGAGGGCAGCCCGCGTCGCGCCGAGATTGGCGACGCCCTTGCCGGCGATCTCATAGGCCGTGCCATGCGCCGGCGTGCAGATCGGGAAGGGGAAACCGCCGATCAGCGTGACGCCGCGGTCGAAGCCGATCAGCTTCATCGCGATCTGGCCCTGGTCATGATACATCGTCAGAACCGCATCGAAATCGCCGTTTCTGGCGCGCAGGAACACGGTGTCGGAGGGGAATGGCCCCTCGACCGTAAAGCCTTTGGCCTTGGCGGCCTTCACCGCCGGCTCGATCGTCTCGATCTCGTCGCGGCCGAAATTCCCGCCATCGCCGGCATGGGGATTGATGCCGGCGACAGCGATGCGCGGCGGATTGAAGCCTGCCGCGCGCAGATTGGCGTCGGCCAGCGTCAGCGCCCGCAGAATGCGCTCCTGGGTGATGTTGGCGGCGACCTCGGACAGCGGGATGTGCGAGGTGACGCGCGCATTCCAGAGCCGGTCGAGAATGTTGAACTCGCTCGCAGGCCCCTCGAAGCCGATCGCATCGCGCACGAAGCGGATCTCGTCGTCATAGCCGGGATAGGCGAATCGCATCGCCGCCTTGTTGAAGGGCGTGAAGAACACTGCATCGGCCTGGCCCGAGGCGGCGAATTGTAAGGCGCGGCGGAAATTCTCGGTCGCGGCCTTGCCGCCGGCCAGTGTCGCGACGCCGCGCTGCAGATCGGCGGGATCGTGATTGGCGAGATCGATGAAGACGGGCTTGTCGGACGCGTTGGGAATTGGCTCGCCATCGGCGATCACCCGCACATCGGGATCGACCTTCGCATCCTCGGCGCCGAGATCGAGCAGGCGCTTGTCGCCGAACACGACGAAGCGCGCGGCGTGGCGCAAATCGGATTCGACGAGAATGCGCGCGGCGAGTTCAGGGCTGATGCCGGAGGGATCGCCCATCGCCATCGCGATCACGGGCAACGGGGCTTGCGCCTGGCTTTCCATCGAGCATCCTCCGGCTGACATCAGCCCTTGGCTAGCACGCGCTCACCCGGCCATCAAGTATGCTGTATGCAGCATAATCCATTTCCGATAGGATTGCCTTTGCCGGCAGCGCGTTTGACAGAGGCCCGGCCGCATGCCGTAACGGCGCAAGACAGGAGAGACGGCTGACCGATGAGCGAGGCGATCGCAGAGTATCCGAGGATCATGCGGCGCACCCT
>JBKBRD010000222.1:0-5683 GCA_046292405.1 Allobosea sp.
AGCTTGCCGGCGACGTTCTCGGCATGGCCGCGCGAGCCGTTGGTGAGGATCAGCTTGCGCCCCGGCAGGGCGGCGATCGCGTCGCCGAGCAGCGGGTCGGGATCGAGCAGGCTGAGGTCGATCTGATGGGCGAAATCGAGGAAATCGTCGGGGTCGACATTATGCTCCTCCATCAGCCCTTTCAGCGTCGTGCCATAGCGCTGATAATAGTATTTCTGCAGGGCGCGCGAGGACATGCCGTCGAGCCCGAACAGCTCGGTGAGGAACAGGGTGATCCGCTCGTCGACCTGCGGCCAGACCTTCGCCTCATGCGAATACAGCGTGTTGTCGAGGTCGAAGACCCAATGATCGACATGAGCGAAAGCTTCGCGCTGGAGCGGCGGCTGGGTGGCGGGCGAGAAAGCGAGCGTGTTCATTGCCGATGAGATGGCCAGACGGGGGGCGCAATGCAAGCAGCTTCTTGCCGCGATGTCCAAACTTACGTAAGGTCATATCATCTGGAGACGCGTGGCTTGCATGATGACTGACACATTGATGCCGCGCAGGATTGGTCTCGTCCGCGCAGCTGGGGCCGGCCGCCTTGCCTGACGATTGGCGGCGTCGATGTCGGATTGGTTGGCCCGTTTAGGCGATCTCTATGGTTACGATCGCTACGATGCGGCCCTGCAGCAATTCGCCGCCCAGGGGATCGAGCCGGAAGCGGCGAAGCGCGGACTGACGCGCACCGAAGCGCTTGCCATCTATTTCTACACTTACCAATTC
Source organism: Allobosea sp. (assembly GCA_046292405.1). Classification (GTDB taxonomy): domain Bacteria; phylum Pseudomonadota; class Alphaproteobacteria; order Rhizobiales; family Beijerinckiaceae; genus Allobosea. The sequence continues at coordinate 763 of JBKBRD010000222.1, forward strand.
GGGAGTCCGGGCTTGCCGGGGCTATTTGCTAGGGTGAACGCAAACCTCCGGTCGCCGTCTCAGTCTCATTCTCCGGATTTCATCAGAGATTTTGCCGGCGATTTGACCGCCGCTTTGCAAAAGGCGCCGCCCTACCGCGGCGGCGTCTACCGCCGGACCGACATTCCAATCTCCGTCCGCGGCAATCTGGATCGTCAAATCGCGTTTCAGGATCCGGGCTTTCTGAGCGCTTCACTGCGCCCAGACGTGTTTGCCGGGCGCGACATGCTTTTGCTTATGTCGCGGTCCGGGCGTAGGATCGGACGGCTTTCCGCTTGGCCATCGGAGGACGAAGTCGTGTTTTTGCCACGAACATCCTTCTCGATCGACGAGATTTGCCAGGTTGGCGACACGCTGTTGCTGCAACTGACGGAGCAAAGCTGATGGCTCACGGAGGCTTCTCACGCGAAGACGCGATCGCACGGGCGCTGGAAGCGCTCAAGCAAGACATCACGCCGCGACGAATCGATGCGCCCCTCGCGGCGTCGGCCTTCAAGGACCTTCCCGCCGCAAAGCTGGCCGCTCGCGGCGTCCACCGCACGGGCATCGAGGCGGATCGCGCCAAGGAAACGTCGCGATAAGCGTCATCCCCGCCGGATGATCGTGCCCGAGCCTGTGTCGGTGAACAGCTCGATCAGCGCCGCATGCGGCACCTTGCCGTCCAGGATGACCACGGCCTCGACGCCCTTCTCCAGCGCGTAGATGCAGGTCTCGATCTTCGGGATCATGCCGCCCGAGATCGTGCCGTCGGCGATCAGCCGGCGGCATTGTTCGACGGTCAGTTCCGGGATCAGGTTCTTGTCCTTGTCGAGCACGCCGGGCACGTCTGTCAGCAGCAACAGGCGCTTGGCGTTGAGCGCCCCGGCGATGGCGCCGGCGAAGGTGTCGGCGTTGACATTGTAGGTCTGCCCGTCGGCCGCGGCGCAGACCGGCGCCAGAACCGGGATCAGCTCCGCCTTCAGCACGGCGTCGAGCACGGAGGTGTCGACCCGGTCGGGCTCGCCGACGAAGCCGAGGTCGAGCACCTGCTCGATGCGCGAATCCGGATCGACGATGGTGCGCTGGACCTTGCGCGCCGTGACCATGTTGCCGTCCTTGCCGCAAAGCCCGATCGCCTTGCCGCCCTCGCGGGTGATGGTGCCGACCAGCTCCTTGTTGACCGAGCCGGCCAGGACCATCTCGACCACATCGACCGTGGCCGCATCGGTGACGCGCAGACCCTGCTTGAATTCCGATTTGATGCCGAGCTTCTCGAGCATCCGCGCGATCTGCGGGCCGCCGCCATGGCAGACCACGGGCTTCAGCCCGGATTGCTCGAGCAGCACGATGTCCTCGGCGAAATCCTCGGCCGTGGCGGCGTCGCCCATGGCGTTGCCGCCATATTTGATCACGATCACCTCCTGGTCGTAGCGCTGCATATGCGGCAGCGCCTGCACCAGCAGGTCGGCGGCTTGGGACGGCGTCATATGGGCGGGGGGAATCATCGGCAGGCTCCGCGCGACCGCAAAGAGGGTGCGGCGCGCTTCTAGCCGAACTTCGCCGCGGGCGGAAGCAGCTCGCAACGGGGAGAAAGGCCTATCATACCCGATACAACTGTAGATTGTATTTATCAGCGACTCGCGCTTTAGTCTTTGACTGGCAACCTTGCCGAAATGAGGACAGAACCATGAGCACGGCCAGCTGCAGGGATCCGAACGGCGATCTCTGGGAGATTTACCCATCCCACGCTCAATGGCGTTGGCGCCGGACGGCGCGCAACGGCAACATCGTCGGCGCGTCAGCCGAGTCCTACGTCAATCGCTCGGACTGCATCGCCAATGCCCGGCGCAACGGCATGACCTGCGATCCGAAATAAGGGCCCTCAGCCGGTCCGCCGCGCCGCCAGCGCGGCGGCGGCAAGCCCGAGCCAGCCGCCGAGCATCAACCAGCCGCCCGTCGGCGCGGCCATCGGGAACAGCCCCGCTCCCGAGAAACCGCGGCGGGCGAGATCGGCGGCAAACAGGGCGGCGCCGAGCACCAGCGCCGAGAGCGCCAGGCGCGCGGGCAGGTCGGCGAGATGGCCGGCCTTGCGCGCCGCCGTCGCCGCCATCACGGTCGAGGCGTGGAACAACAGCATCTGGCCGGCGGTCTGTACGGATTGCGTGCCCGACACATGCGCGGCCGCAGCCAGAAGCGCGACGCCGGCGAAGCCCATCAGGGCCGCCAGCGCCAGATGCAGCTTGGTTGCGGTCATCATCGGTCCATTTCGTTGGCGGATCGCGCGGCGCCGATCATTGCGCGTCGAACCAGCTCTTCCATTGCGGCACGGCGGTGGCGAAGGTGCCGCGATGGCTGGTCGGCCCGGTCGAGACCGCCTCGACCTTGTCGTTGCCGATCGCCTTTTGATAGGTCATCGGCAACTGCCCCAGCCCGATGCTGATCGCCTCGTCCGTCTCGCCATAGAAGGTCCTCACCGGCGTCTTCACCACCCAGCGATAGGCCTGCGTCTTCGCCACGATGCGGCCATAGGCGGAATTGGCGAAGAACTGCGTGTCGAAATACTCCGGTTTGATCAGATTCTTCAGGTCCGTCGGCACATCGGCCGGGTTGAACGGCTCGCGCAGATAGGCTTTTCGCGACACGTCATAGCTCTCCTCCGTCAGCAGCGCCCGCGCCAGGCCGGGCACGCCATAATACTCCTCGAAGGAGAAGGCGGAGAGGATGAAGATCGTCGGGATCCAGGCCGCGTCGATCTTGCGGGGGAAGTTCAGAAAGCCGTTGAAGCCGACGAAGGCGTCGGATGGGGCGCTGGCGGTCGCCGCCGCCTTGACCGGCACGCCGTCGGCCTCCAGCTTCTCCAGCATGGCCAGCGTCACGAAGCCGCCCTGCGACCAGCCGCCGAGAAAGAGCTTGCTGTCGGAGAGCTTGAGGTCGGCGAGCACCGCGCGGCTGGCTGAAACCATGTCGGCCGTCGCCTGCTGGTGGCTGCCGGTGACCATATAGCCCTCGCGCTCGGGCGAGCCGCCCATGCCGAAATAATCCGCCCCGATCAGCAGATAACCCTGGCCGGCGAATTGCGCGATCATCAGCTGCGTCTCCTCCGACTGGTCGGGGAAGGAGGGCACCTGCTGCTTCCCGTAAACGGTGCCATGCTGGTAGGACAGCATCGGAAAGCTGGCGCCGGCCATGTCGGGCACGGCCAGCAGTCCCGTCGCCACCGTCGGCTTGTTGCCCTTCTCGGGGATCACCGAGGGGTAGCTGACGCGATACAGCTTCACCGCATTGCGGGCGGGCGTGTAGCTGACGGTGATGCCGGCGAATTTCGGCGTGTCGACGCTCAGGATCCGGTTGAGCTTGTCGACGTCCCAGCGCTGCATCAGCTCATAGGTCACGCCGGAGGCGACCCGCACCGGAGCGGTCTGCTGCGCCTGGGCGAGGGCTGGCGCCCCCAGCCACAGCAAGGTTGCTGCGATGATGCCTGCTATGAACGCCATGATCTGTCCCCGACCGGCCGAGCGGGTGACCAAGCCCGGCGTTGCGGCCCGCAAACTAGGGCGGCGGCGGTAAAGATTCCGTCGCGTCAGAGCCGTTCGGCCAGCACCCGGCCGATGGCGGCGCGCAGCTCGGGGATGCCGAGGCCGCTTTCGCTCGAGGTCAGCAGCACTTCGGGAAAGGCCGCGGGGCGCCGCTTGATCTCGTCATAGGTCGCTTCGACCATGAATTGCTGGTCGGCCTTCTTGATCGCATCGCCCTTGGTCAGCACGATCTGGTAGGACACCGCCGCCTTGTCGAGCGTCTCGAGCACGGCGCCGTCGACATCCTTCAGCCCGTGGCGTGCGTCGATCAGCACATAGACCCGCATCAGATTGGAGCGGCCGCGCAGATATTCGTGGATCAGATTGGTCCAGGCGGCGACCTTGTCGCGCCCGACGGCGGCATAGCCATAGCCCGGCATGTCGACGATGGTCAGGCGCTCGTCATGGTCGACCTGGCGGAAGAAGTTCAGCTGCTGCGTCCGCCCCGGCGTATGCGAGGTTCGCGCCAGCGCGTTGCGCCGGGTGATCGCATTGATCAGGCTCGACTTGCCGACATTGGAGCGGCCGGCGAAGGCGATCTCCTGCCCCACCATCGGCGGCAGGTCGTCGTGCCGGGTCGAGGCCCAGACGAAATCCCAGGGCCCCTCGAAAAGCTTGCGGGCGGCCTCGATCTCGTCGGGCGTATAGGGCGTGGTCAGGCTGCTGGTCATGCCCTTCCCTACACGGCCGCGCGCAGCGCGTCGATGTCGGCCGCGGCGATGGCCTGGACATTGCGGCCGATGCGGTCGGCGTCCCAGTTCCACCAGGCGATCGCCAGCAGTTCGGCGACGATCTCGGGCGGGAAGCGCAGACGCACGACCCGGGCGGGATTGCCGACCACGACGGCATAGGCCGGGACATCCGCCGCAACCTGCGCCCGCGTGCCGATGATCGCCCCGTCGCCGACGCGCACGCCCGGCATGATCACCGCCTCGCGGCCGATCCAGACATCGTTGCCGATGACCGTGTCGCCGCGATGCGGCTGCGCCGTCACATCAGGCGCGCCGGCGATGCCGAACATCTGGAAGGGATAGGTCGAGAAGCCGCCCATCGGGTGGTTGGCCCCGTTCATGATGAACTGCGCCGCCTGGGCGATGGCGACGAATTTGCCGATGATCAGCCGGTCGCCGATGAAGTCGAAATGATAGCGCACGCAGCGCGCGACGAAATGCTCGGGGCCGCGCGAGTCGTCGTAATAGCTGTAATCCCCGACCTCGATGCGCGGATCATCGACGATCGCCCGCAGAAAGGCCGTGCCTTTCCAGCCGGCGATCGGGTGGCGGGTGAGCGGGTCGGGGAGGGGCATGGTGTGGGCGAAATGGCGAAAT
>JBKBRD010000223.1:0-552 GCA_046292405.1 Allobosea sp.
GACCAGCCCGCCGCCTTCCGGCCCGAGCGCTTCCTGCCCGGCGCGCGCGAGAGCATCGACCGCTACGCCTATCTGCCCTTCGGCGCGGGACCGCGCATCTGCATCGGCCTGCAATTCGCGATGGTGGAAGCGGTGCTGGCGCTCTCGGCCATGGTCCGCTCGCTGCGCTTCGACTATGCCGGCGATGGCCCGCCCAAGCCGATCCACCAGATCACGCTGCGACCGCAAGGCGGCATGCCGATGAAGGTGACCGCGCGGCGGTAGAGCCGACGACCCTCCGGACCGCGGCCTGCGTCTCGAAGGATGGAGCAGCAGGTTCGGGAGCCTCCTTGAGCATCCTTCGAGACGGCCCTGCGGGCCTCCTCAGGATGAGCGCTGGGGGGTAGGCCGGCCGTGTCCTTTTCCCCTGAACGATCTATCCGACGCCTAACCACACTCCAGCCCTCATCCTGAGGAGCCGCGTCAGCGGCGTCTCGAAGGATGCTCCCGCCGGGGGGGGGGCCGCCGGGGCCAAACATCGAGACGGCCCGGGGGGGCCACCGCAGGGGTAGG
>JBKBRD010000223.1:562-5233 GCA_046292405.1 Allobosea sp.
TTGCGGTCCTCCTCAGGATGAGGGCTGAGGGGTGGATTGGGGTGTTGGTAGTGCGGAAGGCAATCCGTCAGCGCACCGCCACATAGCCGTCGCGGCGGCTCTCGCTGGCGGCGATGTAGCCGTCGCCATGGCGCATGATCAGCTGGCCTGCGCCGGAATCATTGCTCCATTGCGGGATCGGCTTGACGATGTGGCCGCGCGCCTCCAGCGCCGCGACCCAGTCCGACGGCATCGCCTCCTCGACCAGCAGCGCGCCGTCATCGGCGAGGCGCCAGCGCGGCGCGTCGAGGGCGGCCTGGGGCTGGAGATCCTGGTCGACGAGCCGGCTCACGACCTGCACATGCGCTTGCGCCTGCACCGCCCCGCCCATCACGCCGAAGGCGGCCCGCGGCGTGCCGTCGGCATTGGACAGGAAGCCGGGAATGATCGTGTTCATCGGCTTCTTGCCCGGCGCGACCGCATTGGGGTGGTTTGGGTCGGTCGAGAAGCAGGCGCCGCGGTTGTGAAGCGCAATGCCCGTTCCCGGCACGACCAGGCCGGAGCCGAAGCCGCGATAGTTGGACTGGATCAGCGACACCATCATGCCGCTGCGATCGGCCGCGCAGAGATAGACCGTGCCCTGCGCCCGCGAGGGCTTGGGCGCCAGGCCGGAGCTGCGCGCCGGGTCGATGCCGCGGGCCAGCGCTGCGAGCCGCTCGGGCGCCAGCAGCTCCTCCGCCGTGATCCGCATCTGCCGGGGGTCGGTGACATGGGCATGCAGGTCCGACAGGCCGAGCCGCGTCGCCTCCACGGCGAAATGCATCGCCTGGGGGTCGTCGAGCGGCAAATCCTGCAGCGGCAGCGTGTCGAGGATGCCGAGCGCGATCAGCGCCGCGATGCCCTGCCCGTTGGGCGGGATCTCGTGGACGATGCTGTCGCGGTAGCGCTGCTGCAGCGGCTTCACCCACTCATGCTGGTGGGCGGCGAGGTCGGAGGCGCGCAGGGCTGCGCCATTGTCGCGGGCATAGCGCTCGATCGCCTGCGCCAGCTCGCCGCGATAGAAGCTCTCGCCCTTGCTTTCGGCGATCTTCAGAAGCGTCGCGCCGGCGTTGGGATTGCGGAAGCGCTCGCCGGGCAGAGGCGCGCGGCCATTGGGCAGGAAGGCTTCGGCGAAGCCCGGGATCGCGCCGAACCAGCCGGCCTGCAGCGCCCAGGAGCGCGAGATCACGTAAGGCACCAGGAAGCCGTCATGGGCGTAACGGATCGCCGGCTCGAACAGGTCGGCGAAGGGCAGCTTGCCGTAGCGCTGCGACAGAGCCGCCCAGTTCGAGACCGCGCCCGGCACGGTCACCGGGTCCCAGCCCGTCAGCGGCATCGACGGCATGGCGTAGAGCGGCGTCGGGTCGAGGCCGGCCGGCGCGGCCCCCGAGGCGTTTGTCCCCTGCAACTCCGCGCCGTCCCAGACGATCGCGAAGGAATCGCCGCCGATCCCGTTCATCGTCGGCTCGACCACGGTCAGGGCGATTGCGGTGGCGACGGCCGCGTCGACCGCATTGCCGCCGCGCGCCAGCATGGCGAGCCCCGCCTGCGCCGCCAGCGGCTGGGTCGTCGCCACGCAATCGTCGCCGAAGACGGGAACCCGGACCGACGGATAGGGGAATGCGAACTTCATCGGAGCGCTCTCATGCTGGGCCGGCTCTGGCGCCGGTGGGACAGGAGCCACATCTAGCGCGGCGCGCGGCCGCCGTCCCCGGCTCCGCCCTGCATTTATGAAGAATGACTTTGTACGATTTGCAGGACGAGGCGGCGCCGGCGGCGGCGTTCAGGCCACCTTCCTGGCGCCGCTGCTTGCGGCGAGGAATTTCGACTCGAATTCAGGCGCCGGCAGCGGCCGCGCGAAGAGATAGCCCTGGCCTTCCTTGCAGCCCATGCCGCGCAGGATGTCGGCGGCGTGTTCGGTCTCGATCCCCTCGGCGATGACGGAGAGGCCCAGCGCATGGCCGAGGCTGATCGTGGAGGCCACGATCGCCGCATCGGGCGAACCGGGCTCGAGATGGCGCACGAAGGACTGGTCGATCTTGATCTTGTCGAGCGGGAAGGCCTTCAGATAGGTCAGGCTGCCATAGCCGGTGCCGAAATCGTCGAAAGCGATGCGCACGCCGAGATCGCGGATCGCGGCGAGCGTCGCCTGCGTCTTGTCGATGTCGTCGAGGATGATGTCCTCGGTCACTTCGAGCTCCAGCAGAGACGGCGGCAGCGCGGTCGCCGCCAGCAGGGCCGCGATCTCGGCGGCGAGATTGCCGGCAACGAACTGGGCCTGCGTCAGGTTCACGCCGACGCGCACGGCATGGCCCTGGCGCTGCCAGGCGGCCGCCTGCCGGCATGCGGTCTCCATGATCCAGCTTGCGGCCGGCTCGGCCAGAGAGGTGGTGTTCACCACCGGCATGAACTCGCCGGGCGAAACATAGCCGCGCTGGGGATGACGCCAGCGCACCAGCGCCTCCGCCCCCGAGAGCGCGCCGGTCGTGAGATCGAGCTGCGGCTGATAGAACAGCTCGAACTGGCCGCGCGCGAGCGCCTCGCGCAGCTCCGCTTCCAGCCCGTGGCGCCGTTCGAGCGCGAGCCGCATGCGGCGCTGGTAGCGGGACGGCGCGGCCAGGTCGCGGCTCTTGGATTCGGCCAGGGCGAAATGGGCGTTGCCCAGCAATTCCTCGGCGTCGGCCGCGTCGCGCGCCATGGCGAGCCCGGCGAAGAGCGGCGCCCGTTGCCTGCGCCCGTCGACCACCAGCGGCGTATCCTGGAAGGCCGTGACCACCCGCGCCGCCAGCGCATCCGCCTCATCCTCCAACAGAGTGCCGGCCAGAATGGCGAATTCATCGGCGCCGAGCCTGGCCAGCATCACGCTGCCGTCGGTCAGCTCGGTGATCCGCGCCGCGACGGCCAGCAGCATATGATCGCCGAAGACATGGCCGTGCAGGTCGCTGAGCTGCTGGAAGCGGTTGACCGACAAGGTGATCAAAGCGGTCCGCGCCCGGCTCCATTCCGGCTGCTGCATGGCGGTCTCGATCCGCGCGATCAGGCTGTTGCGGTTGGGCAGGCCGGTCAGCGTGTCATGTTCGGCGAGGAAGCGAATCCGCTCCTGCTGCCGTTTGCGTTGCGAGATGTCGCGCAGGATCACGCCATATTGCAGCTCGTCGCCGGCGTCCCAGGCCGAGAGGCTGCATTCCAGGTCGAAGACCTCGCCGTTGCGGCGACGCCCGCTCAGCTCGACGATCAGGCCGCCGCCCGTCTTCAACTGCTCGACTGGCGCGCTCGTCAGCGCGAAACCCGTGTCCGCCTGCGCGTCTTGCGCCAGCAGCGTCTCGAAGGGCAGGCCCAGCACATCCGCTTCGCCATAGCCGAAGATCGCCGTCGCGCCGGGATTCCACAGCGTGATCCGCCCGGCGGCGTCGGTGCAGGCCAACCCATCGCGCAGCGAAACGGCCACGCGCTGGAAGCGCCGCTCGGCGATGCCTTTCAGCAGGCCGCGCAGGTTCAACTCATCGGCTGCGATGGCGACGACATAGACGGCGACGCCGGCAAGGATCAGCGAGGTGTCGATCGCGACCGGCCGCAGCCATTGCGCCGTCATCGCGCCGATCTCGATGGCGAAGCCTGCGCCGACCAGGGCCGCGACGCGGGTCAGGGCGCGGGAGCGGCGCCAGGCGAGGATCATGGCGCCGAACACGGCCGCCAGCCCGCCGAGAGACAGCGCATGCGAGGTCATGCGCAACTCGCGGCGCTGCATGATGCTCTCCGCCGCCAAAGCCTGGACCATCGAGCCTGGCAGAATGGCGCCGCCGGGCACGATGAAGCGGTCTCCCAGCTCCGCCGCCGTGCCCGAGACGATGATCTTCCTGCCGGCGATGGCGGCCAGGGCCTTGGCGTCGCCGGCCAGGATGTCGCTGACCGACACGCTCGGAATGCTCTCATGGCGGATGCCGTAGTCGATGCGGAAGGGCGGCGCGGTCGGCGCGTGCCGCCCCGCCAGCAGCGAACTGGCCGAGGCGTGGAACTCGCCGTCGATCAAAGCGCCGTGGCTGTAGCGCCGGATGATTCCGTCCGGTTCGGGCAGAACATTGACCAGCCCGAGCCAGGCGTGGGCCGCGAAGCGCGGCAGCGGCCTGTTGACGAAGAGGGTCTTGCCGTCGCCGCGGTCGGCGTTGCGCTGGCGAAAGGCGGCGAGGACGACGGAGCCGCCGGCGGTCTTCAGGGCCGCTTCCAGCGCGGCGTCCTCGGCCTCGGACGAGGCGGAGCTGAAATCGACGTCGAAGACGATGTCGCTGACGCCGGCCTGCTCTGCGGCGGCGATCAGCCGCGCATGGACGCTGCGCGGCCAGGGCCACACGCCGACGCTACGGATGGAGCGGGCGTCGATCTCGGCCAGCGCGATCTGCCCGGTGGCCGGGCGCTTCACCCAGTCGAAGCGGTTGTCGAACAGCGTCTCGCGGATAGACGCCTGCTGGCCCGTGAGGACCAGCAGAGCGAGGGCGGCGGCGACCAGCAGATGCGGTCGCCAGCGTTTGACCCAGGATTCACCCATGAAACGGGGCGGCCCGGCGGGCAGGGCGGTCAGCGTTTGCCATTGCCATTCCCGTTGCCGTTGCCGTTGCCATTCCCGTTGCCGCGCCCGCGGTCATGGGCCTCGTCGAT
>JBKBRD010000223.1:5251-5640 GCA_046292405.1 Allobosea sp.
CGGATGATGCGGATCAGGGCAGCAAGATATTGGCCACGACGCGATTCGTCGCCGAGCCGGCTGGCGGCGGAATTGCTGTTGCCCTTGCCGTCCGAAGCGCCGCTGTTCCCGGAAGCGCCGCCGCCGTTGCCGGCGCCATTCCCTTCCGAACGGCCCGGCGCATTGCCGGCCGCTTCGGAGCGCCCCAGCGAAGCCTGCAGGGCTGCGACCGAACCGCCGCCGGAGTTGCCGATATTCGCCGCCGTCGACGACGCCGCGGCGGTTTGGCCGAGGCTCTGGGCGCCGTCGGCCGCGCCGCTGTTGCCGTTGCGCGCGGTTTGGCCGGACGCTCCGTCGCCCTTGTTCCAGATGGTGCTCTTGCGGCCCTGGCCGGCGGCGACGTTGGTCTC
>JBKBRD010000224.1:0-3948 GCA_046292405.1 Allobosea sp.
AGTTCGACGCAGGCGCGCAGCAATTGCGTCGGATATTGCTCGAGCTTGGTCTCCAGACGTTCGAACAGGGTGAAGGCGTCGGCGGTGGCGCCGGCGAAGCCCGCGATGACGGCGCCCTTGGCGAGCCGGCGCACCTTGCGGGCGTTGCCCTTCATGATGGTCTGGCCGAGCGAGACCTGCCCGTCGCCCCCGATCACGACCCGCCCGCCCTTGCGCACCATCAGGATGGTGGTGGCGTGCATGGAGGGGAGGGCGTTGCTAGCGTCTGACATCGTGATTCGGGTCCAGCCATCGGGACGAGCGGAAGCCGCCAACATGTTCAGGCGGGAGCCCGGTATCAAGAGCGGCACGGTCAAAGGCTGTTCGAAGCGCTCCGGAGTCCTCCTCCAGCCCTCATCCTGGGGAGCTGCGAAGCAGCGTCTCGAAGGATGATTCAGGAAGGTCCCGGAACCCGCTGGAGCATCCTTCGAGACGCCGCGTCCCGCGGCTTCCCAGGATGAGGGCTGGGTCAGACCAATATCCCAGCCAGCGCGCGAGCTGTGTGGCGAGGGTGATAGTCGGGAGGCGTTCCCTGCAATGACATTGGCCTTCACCCGCTTCGCCTGCTAAAGCCACGCGAAATTCCGCTAGCGACAGAGGCCGTCATGCGTTCGGGCGAAGTGAAGCGCCGCACCAACGAGACTGATATCGCGGTCAGGCTCGTGCTCGACGGCACGGGCAAGGCCGAGATCGCCACCGGCGTCGGCTTTTTCGACCATATGCTCGATCTCTTCGCTCGCCATTCGCTGATCGACACCCATGTCGCTGTGAAGGGCGACACCCATATCGACGATCACCATTCGGTCGAGGACGCCGGCATCGCGCTCGGCGAAGCGCTGAAGCAGGCGCTGGGCGACAAGAAGGGCATCCGCCGTTACGCCGACGTGCATCTGCCGATGGACGAGACGCTGACGCGGGTCGCGGTGGACGTCTCCGGCCGGCCCTTCCTGGTCTTCCGCACGCAGTTCAAGGCGCAGAAGATCGGCAGCTTCGACACCGAGCTGGTGCGCGAATTCTTCCAGGCCTTCGCGATGAACGCCGGCATCACGCTGCATGTCGAGACGCTCTACGGCGACAACGCCCATCATATCGCCGAAAGCTGCTTCAAGGGGCTGGCGCGGGCGCTGCGCAGCGCGCTCGAGGTCGATCCGCGCGAAGGCGGGCGCGTGCCTTCGACCAAGGGCGCGCTCTAGCCGCTGCGCGCGGTCGTCGCGCGCATTGTGTCCACGGCGCCCGATCTCCACCTCGGCTGGGAACGCCACAGGGAACCGAGCATGGCCTTCTATACGGTGATGATACCTCCGCCCGGCTCGGGCGGAGCTGTGCAGGAGATCGAGCGGGCGCGCCTGCTGCCCGAGAGCTTCTCCTGGTGGGCGCTGCTGCTGAGCGGGCTCTGGCTGCTCGTCAACCGGCTCTGGCTGGCGACGCTGCTGTTCCTGCTCGTCTGGGGCGGGCTGGTCTACGCCCAGAGCCGCTTTGCCCTGAACGGCAATGTGATGATGCTGGCGCATCTCGCCATCGGCCTGTTTCTCGGGCTCGAGGGCCAGAACCTCATCGCCCGCAAGCTCGCGCGCCAGGGCTGGCGCCTTGTCGATGTCGTCGAGGCGCGCGATCTCGCCGAGGCCGAGCGCCGCTTCTTCGAACGCGCGCTGGCCGGCGAGGTCGCCGCGCCGCGCCCGGCCCCGGCTCCGTCGCGGCCGCAGCCCTCCGGCCCGGTCCCGGTGATCGGGCTGTTTCCGGAGGCGCAGCGGCGATGAGCCAGAGCGTCGCGATCATCGATTACGGCTCGGGCAATCTGCACTCGGCCGCCAAGGCCTTCGAGCGGGCGGCGAGCGAGAGCGGCCTGGCGGCGCTCATCCGCGTCACCAGCGACCCGGACGAGGTCCGCGCCGCCGACCGGATCGTGCTGCCGGGCGTCGGCGCCTTCGCCGATTGCCGGCGCGGGCTCGATTCCGTCTCCGGCATGGTTGCGGCGCTGGAGGAGGTGGTGCATGGCCGGCAGCGGCCCTTCCTCGGCATTTGCGTCGGCATGCAGCTGCTCGCCTCGCGTGGGTTGGAGCACGAGGTCGCGCCGGGGCTGGGCTGGATACCCGGCGACGTGGCGCTGATCACCCCTGACGACCCCACGCTGAAGATCCCGCATATGGGCTGGAACACGCTGGACGTGCAGGCTCCCCATCCGCTGCTGCGGGACATCGAGACCGGCCCCGCCGGGCTGCACGCTTATTTCGTGCACTCCTACGCGCTGCAGGCGCAACGGCCCCGGGATGTGCTGGCGCTGACCGACCATGGCGGGCCGATCACCGCCATGGTCGCCCATGGCAACGTCGCCGGCACGCAATTCCATCCCGAGAAGAGCCAGAAGCTCGGGCTGAAGCTGATCGCCAATTTTCTCAGGTGGACACCGTGATCCTCTTTCCCGCAATCGACCTGAAGGAAGGCCGCTGCGTGCGCCTGAAACAGGGCGACATGGCCCAGGCCACGATCTTCGGCGACGATCCCGCAGCCCAGGCGAAAACCTTCGAGGACCAGGGCTTCCGCTGGCTGCATGTCGTCGATCTCGACGGCGCCTTCGCCGGCAAGCCGATGAACGCGGCCGCGGTCGAGGCGATTCTGGCGCGCGTGGCCTTCCCGGTCCAGCTCGGCGGCGGCATTCGCGACATGGCGACGGTCGAGGCCTGGCTGGCGAAAGGCGTCCGGCGCGTCATCATCGGCACGGCGGCGGTGCGCGACCCCGATTTCGTGCGGGCCGCCGCAAAGGCCTTTCCGGGCCAGGTCGCGGTCGGCATCGATGCGCGCGACGGCTATGTCGCGGTCGAGGGCTGGGCGGAAACCTCGGCGCTGGCGGCCGCCGATCTCGGCCGCCGATTCGAGGACGCCGGCGTCGCCGCGATCATCTACACCGACATCGCCCGCGACGGCATGCTTCAGGGCATCAACTGGGAAGGCACGATCGCTCTGGCGCAGGCGCTGGGCATCCCCGTCATCGCCTCCGGCGGGCTGGCCTCGATGGCCGATATCGAGCGCCTCTGCGCACCCGACGCCGCGATTCTCGAAGGCGCGATCACCGGTCGCGCCCTTTATGACGGCCGCCTGGATCCCGCCTCCGCTCTGCAGCGCATCGCGGCCGTGAAGTAAGCTGTTGTCATATATATGATAGCTGATTTCGTATCTTGTCGTTACTCGACGTTTTCTGTCACAGGCATCGTGATCCTGAAATAGTGTCGTAAAAAAGGTATTCAACGTACCGATATTTGTGTTATGGGTGATATATGGCAATCATCGCCCGCTGCAAAAGCATCGTCGGTGAGCCGGCCCCGGCAGGGGCGCCGGGCGCCATAGCGTATGAAGATGATTTCTACGGTTGGGCGACCCAACAGGCAGGTTTCCTGGCCTCCGGCGAAATCGACGAGCTCGACCTGGCCAATCTCGCCGAGGAACTCGCCGAGCTGGCCCGCGGCGAATTCCGCAACCTCGTACAGACTTACAGAGCGTTGCTTCTCAACGTGCTGAAATGGGATTGCCAGCCCGAGAAGCGGACGCGGACCTGCTGGGCCGCGATCGAGACGCAGCGCGGGCGGGTCAAGGATCTGCTGGTCGACAACCCCAGCCTGACTCTGCGACTGGACGAAGCCGGCGCGCGGGGTTATCGCGAGGCGAGACTTCGTATGGCCAGGGAAACGATGCTGTCTCTGGACGCTATGCCCGAAACCTGTCCCTATAACGCCCGCACCATTCTCTCGCGCCCGTTCGATCTGGGCTGACGAGCCCGTCTCGAGCCCAAATCGCGTCGCATGACCCTGAAGACCCGCATCATTCCCTGCCTGGACGTCAAGGACGGGCGCGTCGTCAAGGGCGTCAATTTCGTCAATCTCATCGACGCCGGCGATCCCGTGGAGGCCGCCAAGG
>JBKBRD010000224.1:3958-5632 GCA_046292405.1 Allobosea sp.
CGAGCTCTGCTTTCTCGACATCACCGCCAGCAGCGAGGATCGCGGCATCCTGTTCGACGTGGTGACGCGCACCGCGGAGGCCTGCTTCATGCCGCTCACGGTCGGCGGCGGGGTGCGCACGGTCGAGGACATCCGGGCCTTGCTGCTCGCCGGCGCCGACAAGGTCTCGATCATGACCGCCGCGGTGAACCGGCGCGACTTCGTGCGCGAGGCCGCCGAGAAATTCGGGGCGCAATGCATCGTCGTCGCCATTGACGCCAAGCAGGTCGGGCCGGGACGCTGGGAGATCTTCACCCATGGCGGGCGCACGCCCACCGGGCTCGACGCAGTGGCCTATGCGCAGGAGGTGGTCGGCCTCGGCGCTGGCGAAATCCTGCTGACATCGATGGACCGCGACGGCGCCAAGACCGGCTTCGACCTGGAGCTGACCCGCAGGGTCGCCGATTCGGTGTCGGTGCCGGTGGTTGCGTCGGGCGGCGTCGGCACGCTCGACCATCTCGTCGAGGGCGTCACCATCGGCCATGCCAGCGCCGTGCTGGCCGCCTCGATCTTCCATTTCGGCACTTACAGCATTCCCCAGGCCAAGGCGCACATGGCGCAGGCCGGGTTGACGATGCGGCTGGACTGAGATGATGGCCGATCTCGCGCGACGCGGCTTTTCGCCATGAGCTTCACCCTGTCCGACCTCGAGGCCATCGTCGCCGCGCGCGCCAAGGCCTCGCCCGACGAATCCTGGACCGCGAAGCTGCTGGCGTCGGGGCCGGAGCGGGCCGCCAAGAAACTCGGCGAGGAGGCGGTGGAAGCCGTCATCGCCGCGGTGAAGGGCGATCGCGAGGAGCTGATCGCCGAAAGCGCGGACCTGCTCTATCATCTCTTAGTCGTGCTGCTGTCGCGCGATGTTGCATTGCAGGACGTGTTGAGCCAGCTTGAAGCACGCACTGCGCGCTCCGGTCTGGCGGAGAAGGCGGCGCGGCCCCGTTGAAGTCGAGGATTGTTGCGCGTTGAACCTCGAAGCCTGGAATGCGGGTCGTCCCATGGACCAGCGTCTCGTCCCGGCCCCGGCCGATCCTGATCTGGGCTCCCCATACCGCAGCTTCACGCGGGACGAGTGGGCGCATCTGCGCGCCGACACGCCGCTGACATTGTCGGTCGACGATCTCACCAAGCTGCAATCGATCAACGACCCGATCTCGCTGGACGAGATCGTGGCGATCTACCTGCCGCTGTCGCGCCTGCTCTCGCTCTACGTCGCGGCCACGCAAGGGCTGTTCAAGGCGACGCAGCGCTTCCTGATGGCCGAGGCCGAGGTCAAGGTGCCCTATATCATCGGGGTGGCCGGATCGGTGGCGGTCGGCAAGTCGACCACGGCGCGCGTGCTCAAGGCCCTGCTCTCGCGCTGGCCGAACACGCCGAAGGTCGAGCTCGTCACCACCGACGGGTTCCTCCTGCCCAATGCCGAGCTCGAGCGGCGCGGCCTGATGCAGCGCAAGGGTTTTCCGGAAAGCTATGACGGTTCGGCAATCCTGCGCTTTCTCTCCGATGTGAAGGCGGGCAAGCCGTCGGTTGCGGCGCCGGTCTATTCGCATCTGGTCTATGACGTCATGCCCGGCGAAACCGTGACCGTCGAGCGGCCCGACATCCTGATTCTCGAGGGGCTGAACGTGCTGCAGCCCA
>JBKBRD010000225.1:0-5626 GCA_046292405.1 Allobosea sp.
TTCGACGACGAGACGAAATTCCACCAGATGTGGCGGGGGCCGTCCATCGGCTCGCCGCCGACCAGCATCAGCCGGCTCTGGTCGATGGCGAGGATCGAGATGCGGTCGCCCGGCTTGAAGATCAGCAACTGGCCGGCGCCGAATTCATCCCCGGCAATGTCGATCTTGCCGGCGACGATATAGACGGCGCGCTCCTCGTGATCGGCGTCGAGCGGCAGGATGGCGCCAGGGCTCAGCATGGCTTCCGCGTAAAGCACATCCCAGGGGAAGCGCACAGGCGAGGTCTCGCCAAAGGCGGAGCCCATGATCAGGCTGATGCGCTTGCCCTCGCCGACGATGCGCGGCAGCTCCGGCGCGGCATGGTGGACGAAGGCCGGCGGCGCCTCCTCATGCGATTTCGGCAGGGCGAGCCAGGCCTGGATCCCATAGAGCTTCGGCGGTTTCAGCCGCTCTTCCGCCCCTGTTCGCTCGGAATGAACGATGCCGCTGCCCGCCGTCATCAGGTTGACCGCGCCGGGCCTGATCGCCTGGAGGGTGCCGAGCGAGTCGCGGTGCATGATTTCGCCGTCGAACAGATAGGTGACCGTCGAGAGGCCGATATGCGGATGGGGCCGGACATCGATGCCTTCGCCCAGCAGGAACTCGGCCGGTCCCATCTGGTCGAAGAAGATGAAGGGGCCGACCATCTTGCGGCCGACGGAGGGAAGCGCGCGGCGCACGGAAAAGCCGCCGAGGTCGCGGGCGCGCGGCACGATGACCTGCTCGATCGCCTGGCAGGAGCGGGCATCGCCGAGTATCGGATCGTCGGCCGGCAGTTGCGACATCGGAGCCTCCTGGCAAAGCGCAAGGCTGCCAGAACTCGCAGCCGCAGGGCAAGGGTCGAAGCAGAGCTGAGGCGTTTTTGCACGTCGGCTCCTATTCCTGAGGAGGCCCAGGAGCCGTCTAGAAGGATCGTCCAGGAGGCTCCCGCGCGTACTGGAGCATCCTTCGAGACGCTGCTTCGCAGCTCCTCAGGATGAGGGCTCGTGGGTGGATTCAGGGGTTTGGAGATGGTGGCGATAACCGCCGCGACGTCCCTTGCCGCGGCGTTATCCCCCAACCGGCCCTCATCCTGAGGAGCGCCGCAGGCGCGTCTCGAAGATGCTCCAGGAGGCTCCCGCGCGTACTCGAGACGCCGTTGGCGGGGCTCCTGACAATGAGGGCGCGTTGCCGAAACCTATTTGTCGACGTCCAGCGGCGCGGCCCCGGTCGGCTTGCCGTCGGCGCCGAGCGTGATCTTCTCGATGCGGGCCTCGGCCTGTTTCAGCAGCGCGACGCAACGGGCTTTCAGCGCCTCGCCGCGGGTGTAGATGTCGATCGATTCCTCGAGGGGCACGTCGCCGCGCTCGAGCCGGGCGACGATGCCCTCGAGCTGCTTCAGCGCATCCTCGAAAGCGAGGGTGGCGACGTCGGCATTGGCGGTGGTGTCGGTCAAGGCTGCGATTCCCGTTGCGCGGTTCTTATCGGCTGTCGGCAGCGGCCCCGCAAGCCCGGCCTCAGACCGGCAGCACCGAGGTCTTCTTGATGGTGCGCAGCGTCAGGGTCGACTGCACGCGGGTCACGCCCGGCAATTGCGTGATGATGTCGGTGTGGATGCGCTCGAAATCGGCGCTGTCGCGATAGATCACGCGCATCATGTAATCATGAGCGCCGGCGAGCAGATGGCATTCGAGGATCTCCGGCAGATTCTGCACCGCCTGCTCGAAGCCCTCCAGCGAGGCGCGGCCCTGCTGGTCGAGCGTGACGAAGACGAAGGCCGTGCCGGGGAAACCGGCCGTCTTGTCGTCGAGCACCATCGCATAGCCGCGGATCAGGCCGCTTTCCTCGAGCTGGCGGACCCGGCGCAGGCAGGCCGACGGCGAGAGATGCACCTTTTCGGCAAGGTCGGAATTGGTGATGCGTCCATCGGTCTGCAGGATGCGCAGGATGGACCGGTCACGGGAATCGAGTTCGATCATCATTGCTGAAAGCGCCTCTGGTTGCGCGATGAATTGTCGCAAAATCGTCGAGGCGCAAGCAATTTTCTGCGCGGCCGCCACAATAAGGCGGTGTAAAGCGCGCAGTCTGACGCAACCTGCGGCAGGAAGCTGCTGTTTGCTTTTGCGGTCCGTCAGTCGAGCGCAAGCTGAAACGGCGCGCCTTCGAAGGCGTCGGCGCCGCGGCCGATCCTGGCGATGGCGGCGCTCATCCGGCCCTGCCGCCCCAGCATGGCGTCGGCGAGTTCGACCAGCCTGGCGTTGGGCGTCGCCGAGGGCGAGGCCGTGCGCAGCGCCTGGGCGATCGCCTCCTCCTCGCGCTGCGGCCCGAGCGCGCAGGCGGCTATGAAGGCGCCCGCCGTCGAGCGGCTGATCCCGGCCCAGCAATGGATCACCAGCGGGCCGCTGCGGCCCCAGTCGGTGACGAAGTCGAGGAAGCGGGCGACATGGGCTTCGGCCGGGATGATGTGCCCGTCCATCGGCGCGACGATATCGGAGATGCCGAGGAAAAGGTGCCGCTCTGGGCTGATGCCGGGCGGGCGTTCGATGGCCGTGTTGGCGTTGATCAGCGTGACCACATGGGTCGCGCCGACCGTCGCGACGGTGTCGTGCAGCTTCGACAGAGAGGAGACGTGAAGCGTGGGCATGGCGGGTCCAGTTGGCAGCCGTCGATTCGGCCACACTAGCGACTCCCGGGTTACAGCGGCTAGAAGTCTCGCCATCACCCGCCCCGATTGCGACATTCTGCCCATGAACCTCTGGCTGCGCCTGCTCTGGCTGCTTCTGACCACCCCCTTCCGCCCGCGACTGAGCGCGCCTGGCGAGGCTTCGCGGCTCGCTTTTCGCGTCTGGCCGCATGATCTCGACACCAGCCTTCATATGAACAATGGCCGCTACTGGTCGCTGATGGATCTCGGCCGCACCGACCTGATGCTGCGCACCGGGCTGTGGCGGGCGGTGCTGCGCCATCGCTGGGCGCCGGTCGTCAATGCCGGCGCCATCCGCTTCCGCCGCGAATTGCGGCTGTTCCAGCCGCTGACGCTGGAGACGCGCATTCTGTGCTGGGGCGAGGGCTGGCTGGTGATGCAGCACAGGATGCTGCGGCCGGCGCGCGACGGCGGCACGATCGTGGCCGCGACGGCGCTGGTCAAAGCCGCGCTCTATGACCGGCAAGCCAAGAGCTTCGTGCCAGTGGCGCGGCTGATGGCCGAGATCGGCGTCACCGCCGAAAGCCCTGTCCCGACGCCGGACGTCGCCGCGTTCCTGGCCGCCGAGCATGCGATGCGCAGCGCGGGCAGCGGGCAAGCCTAGCGCTATTCCGCCGCCAGCCGCGTCGCGCGCCATTGCGCCAGCAGCGCCCGCAGAGCGCCTGGCTTCAGCGGCTTGTGCAGCAGATGCACGTCGAGCGCGGCGGCCGCCTCGCGCACCTGCGGCGTGCGATCCGCCGTCAGCAGGATCGCCGGCAGCGGTGCGCTCGCCCGTTCGCGCAGGGTGCTGATGGCGGTCAGGCCATTGCCGTCATCGAGGTGATAATCGGCGATCAGGATGTCGGGCTCGCCCGAGGCGCGCATCTGCTGCAACGCCTCGTCGGTGCTCGCCGCGGTCGTGACGACGCAGCCCCAGCCGCCGAGCAGCCCCTTCATGCCGTCGAGAATCGCAGGCTCGTTGTCGATCACCAGCAGCCGCATGCCGCCAAGCTGCCCGACCATGCGCGGGCGCGCCCCGCCGCCCACGGCCATGGCCGGAAGCGGCGCGGCGCGCGGCGCCAGCACGGCGAAGCGCGAGCCGCGCCCCGGCGCGGAGTTGAGCGTCAGCCTGTGATCGAGCGCGCGGGCGATGCGCTGAACGATGGAGAGGCCCAGCCCCAAGCCGCGCGCCACCCGGGCGCCCTGGTCCAGCCGCTGGAACTCGCGGAACACGGTCTTCTGCTTGCTCTGGGGGATGCCGAGCCCGGTATCCAGCACCTCGACCGAAACCATGCCGTCACGCCGCCGGCAGCCGACGAGAACCTTGCCGTTGGGCGTATATTTGATCGCGTTGGAGACGAGGTTCTGCAGCAGGCGGCGCAGCAGGCGCCGATCCGAACGCAGCGTCAGCTGGGTCGGGACGAAAACCAGCTTGAGCCCCTTTTCCTGCGCGCTCGGCTCGAATTCGCGCTGGAGCTGGCGCATCAGCTCGTCGAGCCGGAAGGAGCTGATCTCCGGCCGCAGCGCCCCGCCATCGAGCCGGGAAATCTCGAGCAGAGCGGTCAGTATCTCCTCGACCGCATCGAGCGAGGCGTCGATATTCTCGGCGAGTTCGGGATTTCCAGCGGTTCGGTCGCGCTCGACCAGCGAGGTCGCATAGAGCCGGGCGGCATTGAGCGGCTGCAGGATGTCGTGGCTGGCGGCGGCGAGAAAGCGCGTCTTCGAGGCGTTGGCCTCGTCGGCTTCCGCCTTGGCGCGCTGCAGCTCGGCGTTGACGCGCAGGATCTCCTCGGTGCGCTCGACGACGCGGCGCTCCAGGCTCTCATTGGTGCGCTCCAGCGCCTCCTGCGCCTCCACCGCTTCGGTGATGTCGGTGTAGGTGGTGACGAGGCCGCCATCGGGCAGCGGGTTGGAGCGGATCTCGATGACCTTCTTGGCCGGGTAGAGTTTCAGCCGCACCGGCTCGCGGTCGTTGACGAAGCTCTCTAGCCGCGCCGCCATCAGCTCGTCCTGCTCGCCGACGCCATAGGCGCCGCGGGCGGCGTTATAGCGCACGATCTCGTCCAGCCCGGTGCCGAAGCGCACCAGCGAGGGCGGCAGATCGTAGAGCTGGATGAAGGCCTGGTTCCAGGCGAGCAGGCGCAGATCGCGATCGAGCACGGTGATGCCCTGGCCGGCATGATCGAGCCCGTGCTGCAGGATGTCGCGATTGTACTGGAGCGCCGCGGAGGCGTCGTCGAGCAGCTTGAAGGCGGCCTCGGTCGAGAGATTGCGCCGCCGCAGCAGCAACGACAGCACCAGCCGCGAGGAGGCGGCGCCGATGGCCGACGACAGGAGATGCTCGCCGAAGCGCAGCATGTGGATGTCCGCCTCGCGATTGGCGGCGACCGCATCGCCGCGGCCGGCGGCGAAGCTCTCGAAGGCGCGCTGGGTGCGCTCATGCCCGAGATAGCGGCCGATGGTCGCCTGCAGCTCCACTTCCGTGACGCTGGAGCGCCAGAGCGAGAAGGACTGCGCCATGGTGGCGCGGTCCGATGTGACGAAGGCGTTGGCCTGCAGCCTTTCCATCGCATTGGCCGGGCGCATCAGCGAGAAACCGACATAGGCGAGGACGTTGAGGCACAGGCTCCAGACGACGCCATGGGGCAGCGGATCGAGATCGAGCCCGAGCAGGGATTGGGGCCGCAACGCCGAGAGGCCGAGCGGGCCATGGGCGACGATGTCGGCCCAGAGACTCGTGGGCGCGATCAGGCTCGGCATCAGCAGCGTATAGGCCCAGGTCGCCAGCCCCAGCAGCAGCCCGGCCGCAGCGCCCTGCGCGGTGCCGCGCCGCCAGACCAGCCCGCCGAAAAAGGCGGGTGCGATCTGCGCCGTGGCGGCGAAGGACAACAGGCCGATCGAGACCAGCGCCGCGTCTCCGGCAGC
>JBKBRD010000226.1:0-5623 GCA_046292405.1 Allobosea sp.
CCCCTCGCACCGAAGGGCGATGCGCCCCATATTGAAGCGATGTCCGACACACCCGCCAAGGCCAAACCCGCCAAGAAGCCCGCCAGCGCGCGCACGCCCAATTCCAAGGCGAGCAAGCCGGCGCTGAAGCCGCTCGAAGGCTATCTCGCCGATCTGCTCAATCCCGCGATCAATCGCGGCAATGCGGTGCCGGGCGGGGCCTCCGGTTTCAGCGACGCGCCGCAGGCCGGCTATGAGCGTCCGGCCCGGCCGGGCGACGACGCGCCCAAGCGCAAGATCGGCAAAAAGGCGGATTCGGCTTTCGACGGAATCGAGGGCGACACCGCTGCGTCGCTGACGGCGCAGTCGCTGCAATCGCTGCTGGAGACCGGCAGCCCCTTCATTGAGCCCGGCAAGGCCTGGACGCCGCATCGGCCGCCGCGCCCGGATAAATCCGAAGGTGGCATCCGCTTCCGGATGAATTCGGAATATGAGCCGGCCGGAGACCAGCCGGCGGCGATCGCCGAACTGGTCGAGGGCATCCAGCGGCAGGAGCGCGACCAGGTGCTGCTCGGGGTCACCGGCTCGGGCAAGACCTTCACCATGGCGCAGGTGATCGAGAAGACGCAGCGCCCGGCGCTGGTGCTGGCGCCGAACAAGACGCTGGCGGCGCAGCTCTATGGCGAGTTCAAGAGCTTCTTCCCCGACAATGCGGTGGAGTACTTCGTCTCCTATTACGATTATTACCAGCCCGAGGCCTATGTGCCGCGCTCGGACACTTTCATCGAGAAGGAAAGCTCGATCAACGAGCAGATCGACCGGATGCGCCACTCGGCCACCCGCTCGCTGCTGGAGCGCGACGACGTCATCATCGTCGCCTCCGTCTCCTGCATCTACGGCATCGGTTCGGTCGAGACCTATACGGCGATGACCTTCGGCATCAAGCTGGGCGAGCGCATCGAGCAGCGCCAGCTGATCGCCGATCTCGTGGCGCTGCAATACAAGCGCACCCAGCATGATTTCACCCGCGGCAGCTTCCGCGTGCGCGGCGACGTGATCGAACTGTTTCCGGCGCACTATGAGGACCGGGCCTGGCGCATCGGCCTGTTCGGCGACGAGGTCGAGCAGATCTCGGAGTTCGACCCGCTGACCGGGCAGAAGACGGCCGATCTCGAATTCGTCAAGGTCTACGGCAATTCGCACTACACCACGCCGCGGCCGACGCTGACCCAGGCGGTGAAGTCGATCAAGGAGGAGCTGCGCGGCCGGCTCGACGAGCTCAACCGCATGGGCCGCTTCCTCGAGGCGCAGCGGCTGGACCAGCGCTGCACCTTCGACATCGAGATGATCGAGGCCACCGGCTCCTGCAACGGCATCGAGAATTATTCGCGCTATCTCACCGGCCGCAAGCCGGGCGAGCCGCCGCCGACCTTGTTCGAATATCTGCCCGACAACGCGCTCGTCTTCACCGATGAGAGCCATGTCACCGTGCCGCAGATCGGCGGCATGTATCGCGGCGACTTTCGGCGCAAGGCGACGCTGGCGGAATACGGCTTCCGCCTGCCCTCCTGCATGGACAACCGGCCGCTGCGCTTCGAGGAATGGGACGCGATGCGCCCGCAATCGGTGCATGTCTCGGCGACGCCGGGCAGCTGGGAGATGGAGCGCACCGGCGGCGTCTTCGTCGAGCAGGTCATCCGGCCGACCGGGCTGATCGACCCGCCGGTCGAGATCCGCCCGGCCAAGCACCAGGTCGCCGACCTGCTCGACGAGATCAAGGAGGTCACGGCCAAGGGCTACCGCACGCTGGTGACGGTGCTGACCAAGCGCATGGCTGAGGATCTGACCGAGTATCTGCACGAAAACGGCGTGCGCGTGCGCTACATGCACTCCGACATCGACACGATCGAGCGCATCGAGATTCTGCGCGACCTGCGGCTCGGGGCGTTCGATGTGCTGGTCGGCATCAACCTGCTGCGCGAGGGGCTCGACATTCCCGAATGCGGCTTCGTCGCCATTCTCGACGCCGACAAGGAGGGTTTTCTGCGCTCCGAGACCTCGCTGATCCAGACCATCGGCCGCGCTGCGCGCAATGTCGACGGCCGCGTCATTCTCTATGCCGACCACATCACCGGCTCGATGGAGCGGGCAATGGCCGAGACCGGGCGGCGCCGCGAAAAGCAGGTCGCCTATAACGAGGCGCATGGCATCACGCCGCAGACGATCAAGCGCGCCATTGGCGACATTCTCGGCTCGGTCTATGAGCGCGACCATGTCACCGTCGACGCCGGCATGGGCGTCCCCGCCGCGGGCCACAACTTCAAGGCGGCGCTGGCCGATCTGGAAAAGCGCATGCGCGAGGCCGCCGCCGACCTCGAATTCGAGACCGCGGCGCGGCTGCGCGACGAGATCAAGCGGCTGCAGGCCACCGAGCTGGCGATCAGCGACGACCCGCTGGCGCGGCAGGGCGATGTCGAGGCCTCGGCCGGCAAGTACAAGGGCGAGCGCAGCTATGGCGCGAGCGCCAATCTGCCGACGCGGGCGCGCAAACCGACCGACGCCGATATGGGCCCGCACAACTGGGGCGGCGGCGAGGCCAAGCCGGTGGCCCGGGTGGCGCGGCCGAAAAAGCCGAACCTGGACGAGATGGGGCCGCGCACGGAACAGCGGCCGAAGGGGGCGGGGGAAAGGAAGGGGCGGCGGGGGTAGGCGCGGAACCGCCATCTTGAAGATCACCCCCTCTCCTGTAAGGAGAGGGGTAGGCTAGAGGTGTCGGTCCTTTGACCAGCGAGGCGCGTTGGCAACCGCAGCGCGCGGGCAGGGCTCACCCCGTACGGAGAACGGCCGACACCTCACCCTGCCCTCTCCTTACAGGAGAGGGTTCTGCCGCGAGGTATCGGTGCGCGGCCGGGTAGGCGCTGACCCTGACCCCTTCTCACCCGTCGGGAGAAGGAGGCGGGCATCGGTCCCATAGCGTGCGCGGGGAACCCCCTCTCCTGTAAGGAGAGGGGCAGGGGAGAGGTGTAGGTCCTTCGACCAGCGAGGCGCCGCGGCAACCGAACGACAGGATTTCGCCCGAAAACTCCGCCGGCAATCCACCAAGCCGGATCCTCTGGGGTCTCCTGCGCGCGCATCGTCTCGACGGGCTTAAATTCAAGCGGCAGGTTCCGCTGCTTGGTTACACCGTCGATTTCCTCTGCTTCCAGCGCAAGCTCGTCATCGAACTCGACGGCAAGCAGCATGATTGCGAGCGCGACTATGACGCAACGCGCACCAGTGAAATCGAACGCCACGGCTTCACGGTGATCCGCTTCCGAAACGAGACGGTTCTGAACGACCGCGACGCCGTGGTTGCCGCGATCAGGGCCGCGGCGGCCACCGCGACAGAAAACCCTCTCCTGTAAGGAGAGCAGGGTGAGGTGTCGGCCGTTATCACATGAGGCTGAGGTCTGCAGCGGTGAGATTTGCGCCTCGCTGGTCCAGGGGCCGACAACACAACCCAGCCCCTAACCATAAAAGAGATGGGTTACCCCCGCCCCAGTATCCAAACCCCAGGCCCTAAAAAAATAAAACCCGCCCCTCTGCGTCGCCCCTATCCTGCCCGCGCTTCACCCGACCAAGGGGGCTTCGCGAGGCGTCGTGCGGCCGGGTGGAGGAGCGGTGTTCATGGCTTGGGCCGTCGCGGGTCTTGGGCCATGGAGGCGTGGTTCGTCGTCGGGGCTCAATACAGGCAGGCCCCGGTCCCTCGCCGGACTCTTAAACGACGAAGACGCCACAAGAGAATCGCGTGCGGGATGGCGGGGCGGCCCTTGGCGCTGCTTCGACATCGACCTCGACTTCGACATCGGCCCGCAGCCGTCGACTGCGACGCCCCGACCATCCCGCACACCCCCCTTGGGTTGTCCGGAAACCCTGCGGCGACAGCCGGCGGGGTTTGCGGCGCAGGCCGGTCGCTGGAAAACGCGTCAAACCAGGCCTATCCCGAGACGGCGAGCTGTCGCAGTTTGCCGCCCTGCCTGGGCCATTGCGCTTTCCACAGCGCCGTAGGGGTCCCCGTCCGGCGTGGCCGCGCTGGGCTTCGATGATTCCGGCCATGCGAGCCCGTTCTTCACGCGAAATCTCGCCCCCCGCAAAACTCGCGCGTGACACCCGACTGCGTTTCGTGACAGTTTTATGACAACACGCTTCGCGTGAACGACGCGTCTTCCGTGCGGAAGACGCTTTTTCGACGACAAAGACCGCGACATGACGGTCGGCACTCGCCCCGCGCGCCTCACATGCGCGGCCGAGACAGGGAGGATATCGTTATGATCACGCGCAGGGTCGCAGTCGCGGCCGCCATCGGCTTGTTGGGAGCCACGTCCGCACTGGCGCAGGCGCCGGCGGGCAAGGTGACGGTGGTCACCTCCTTTTCCAAGGATGTCACCGACCCGATCAAGAAGGCGTTCGAGAGCGCCGTTCCCGGCGTCACGCTCGAAGTCCAGAACCGCAACACCAATGCGGGGGTGAAATTCGTCGAGGAGACCAAGGCCAACAACCAGGTCGACCTGTTCTGGGCCTCGGCGCCCGATGCTTTCGAGGTGCTGAAGGGCAAGAAGCTGCTGACCGCCTACAAGCCCAAGGCGACCGGCATTCCCGAGAAGATCGGCTCCTACCCGGTCAACGATCCCGACGGCTATTATTTCGGCTTCGCGGCCTCGGGCTACGGCATCATGTGGAACGAGCGTTACGCCAAGGCCAACCGCCTGCCCGATCCGAAGGATTGGCAGGATCTGGCCAGGCCCGCCTTCTACGACCATGTCTCGATCGCCGCCCCGTCGCGCTCGGGCACCACGCATCTGACGATCGAGACGATCCTGCAGGGCGAAGGCTGGGACAAGGGCTGGCGCACGATCAAGGAGATGGCCGGCAATTTCCGCGCGATCAGCGAGCGCTCCTTCGGCGTGCCCGAGCAGGTCAATTCCGGCCAGGTCGGCGTCGGCATCGTCATCGATTTCTTCGCCTTCTCGGCCCAGGCCTCCGGCTTCCCGGTCAAGTTCGTCTATCCGACCGTGACGACCGTGGTCCCGGCCAATGTCGCCATCGTCGCCAACCCGCCCAACAAGGCGGCGGCCGAGGCCTTCATCGAGTTCCTGCTCTCGCCGGCGGGCCAGGAAGTCCTGCTCGACAAGGGCATCCGGCGTCTGCCGGTCAATCCGGCCGTCTACGCCAAGGCCGGGCCCGATTACCCCAACCCCTTCACCGATCCGCGCTTCCAGAAGATGATCGGCTTCGACGTCGACAAGTCCGAGCAGCGCACAGCGGTCGTCGACACGCTGTTCGACCAGTTGATCTCCTTCCAGCTCGACGCGCTGAAGGGCGTCACCAAGATGCTGCACGAGGTCGAGGCGGCGCTGGCCAAGAAGCCCAACGACAAGGCCAAGGCCCTGGCGGAGGAGGCGCGCGTCTTGCTCGCCGCCATGCCCGTGACCGAGGCCCAGGCCGCCAGCGCGGAGCTGCGCGGCGCCTTCACCGGCGAGAAGCAGAAGGGCGCGCGCCAGGCCGAGATCGAGAACCAATGGGCCGGCTTCGCCCGCGACCACTACGCCAAGGCCAAGGCCAAGGCCGAGGACGCGCTGAAGGCGGCGAAGTAGGCCGATCCGGT
>JBKBRD010000227.1:0-5528 GCA_046292405.1 Allobosea sp.
GACTGGAAGATATCGAAAAAAACGATACGCCAGAGGGGAGCGACGAACCACAATGTACATCAGGCATCTGCGATGTTTCATCGCGGTGGCCGAGGAACTGCACTTCGGCCGCGCGGCCGAACGTCTCGGCCTCGCGCCGCCAGCCCTGTCGCGCCAGATCAGCGCCCTGGAAGGGGAGCTCGGCGTCGCGCTGCTCACCCGCACCACCAGGCAGGTGTCGCTGACGCGCGCCGGGCTTATCATGCTGGAGGAAGCCAAGGGCATCCTGGTCAAGATCGAGCATGCGGCGCGGCAGGTGCGCGAGGCCTCGCTGTCCTCGGGCCGGGTGCTGCGCATCGGCGCCATCGACGCCGCCTCCTCCAGCTTCGTGCCGGAAGCGCTGGCGCATTTCCGCGATACCCACCCCGACATCGAGATCAAGTTCGTGGAAGCGATGACCGCTCCGCTGATCCAGATGCTGGAGGCCGGCAAACTCGACCTCGCCTTGACGCGCCCACCGCGCAAACCGACCGACTGCGCCTTCGAGATCCTGCGGGTCGAGCGGCCGATCGTCGTGCTCAACGACAGGCATCCTTTGGCGCGCCACGACGCTTTGACGATGCTCGATCTCGTCGGCGAGCCCTTCGTGGTGCCGTCCAAGCGCATCCGCCCCTTCGCCTATGATCTGGTGATGGCCTATTTCGAGAGCGTCGGCGCCGTGCCCAACGTCACGATCGAGGCGACCGAGAAACCGGCGATGATGTCGGCCGTAGCGGCCGGGCTCGGCATGGCGCTGGCGCCCGACTGGGTCTCGCGGCTGAGCTTCCCCGGCGTGACCATGCGCCGGCTGCGCGGCGCGCTGCTTGACCCGCCGCCGGCCGGGGCGCTGGTCGGCGTCGCCTGGCGGCCGCAACAGAAGCTGGCCGCGCGCGACACCTTTCTCTCGATTTTGCGCGACAGCGTCACCCTTCTCGACGAAGGCCAGCACCTGCCTTACGTCCCTGCCCCGACACCTATCCCCACGCAACGAACCGCGCGCCAGACAGGCGCATATGCCGGAGGAGCCCGATGAGTCTGAACCCAATCGAGCGGTCGCAAGGGCTGCGCATCAGATCGACGCAGGATCTGGCCGCCGGCCTGTTCATGATCGCGCTGGCGGCCCTGGCCGTTTTCCTTTCCCGCGATCTGCCGACGGGCAGCTTGCGCCAGATCGGCCCCGGCATGCTGCCGAAATCCTTCGCGGCGCTGTGCGCGCTGCTCGGCGTGCTGCTCGCGCTCGGCTCCCTGCGCTACCATGGCGAAAGGCTGGGCGGCTGGTCCTGGCGCGGGGTGACCTTCGTGCTCGGCGGCGCCGTGCTGTTTGGCCTGGCGATCCGCGGCTTCGACATCGGGCCGATCCATGTGCCGCAACTCGGCATGGCGGTGGCCGGACCGATCGTCGTGCTGGTCGCGGGTTTCGCGGCCGAGGATGTGCGCTGGAAGGAGCTGATCATCTTCGCGGTGGTGATGACGACGTTCTGCGCTCTGCTGTTCAAATACGCGCTGGGTCTGCCGATCCCGCTCGCCCCCTGGCTCCTGGGAATCTGAGGTCACGATGGACGTTTTCACCAACCTCGGCCTCGGCTTCGCCACGGTCTGGAAGATCGTCTGGTGGGCGCCTTCCTTCCTGCCCGGCCTGACGATGCCCATCCCGATCAACATCGCGCTGTGCTTCGTCGGCTGCCTCGTCGGCACGCTGATCGGCGTTCTGCCCGGCGTCGGCCCGATCGCGACCATCGCCATGCTGCTGCCGATCACCTTCGGGCTCGACCCGGTCGGCGCGCTGATCATGCTCGCGGGCATCTATTACGGGGCGCAATATGGCGGCTCGACCACGGCGATCCTGGTCAACATCCCCGGCGAGGCGACCTCGGTCGTGACCACGCTGGACGGGCACCAGATGGCCAAGCAGGGCCGCGCCGGCGTGGCGCTCGGCACCGCCGCGCTCGGCTCCTTCTTCGCCGGCTGCGTCGCCACCGTGTTCATCGCCGCGCTCGGCGCGCCGCTGACCAAGCTCGCCTTGCTGTTCGGCCCAGCCGAGTATTTTTCGCTGATGGTGATGGGGCTGTGCTTCGCGGTCGTGCTCGCTCGCGGCTCGATCCTCAAGGCCTTCTGCATGATCATGCTGGGGCTCTTGCTCTCGACCGTCGGCACCGATCTCGAGACCGGCCAGGAGCGCATGACCTTCGGCTTCCCGCCGCTGGCCGACGGCATCGACTTCGCCGTGCTGGCGATGGGCGTGTTCGGCTTCGCGGAGGTGCTGCGCAATCTCGAGAACCCGGAAACCCGGGACGTGGTGCGCACCAAGATCGGCAAGCTGCTGCCGGACTGGAACGACATCAAGCAGTCGATCAATCCCGTGCTGCGCGGCACCTTCATCGGCGGCATTCTCGGCATCCTGCCGGGCAATGGCGCGGTGCTCGGTCCCTTCGCCAGCTACACCATCGAGAAGAAGATCGCCAAGGACCCGTCCCGCTTCGGCAAGGGCGCGATCGAAGGCGTCGCGGGGCCGGAATCGGCCAATAACGCCGGCGCGCAGACAGCCTTCATTCCGCTGCTGACGCTCGGCATCCCGCCGAACGCCGTGATGGCGCTGATGGTCGGCGCGATGACCATCCACGGCATCATCCCCGGCCCGCAGGTGATGACCAAGAACCCCGATCTGTTCTGGGGCATGATCGCCTCGATGTGGATCGGCAATCTGATGCTGCTCGTCATCAACCTGCCGCTGGTCGGGCTGTGGGTGAAGCTGCTGCAGGTACCCTATCGCCTGATGTTCCCGGCGATCCTGATCTTCTGCTGCATCGGCATCTACTCGGTGAACAACCAGCCGGTGGACGTGGCCTTCACGGCGATGTTCGGGCTCTTCGGCTATCTGCTGATCAAGCTCGGCTTCGAGCCGGCGCCAATGCTGCTCGGCTTCGTGCTGGGACGGCTGATGGAAGAAAAGCTGCGGCAGGCCCTGATCATCTCGCGCGGCTCGTTCATGACCTTTTTGGAACGGCCGATCTCGGCCGGGCTGCTGCTGGTCGCTGTGATCGTGCTGGTGGTCGCCTTGCTGCCCTCGATCAACAAGAAGCGGGACGAAGTGTTTACCGAGTGACGCTTGTTTCTCTCCGTTCACGCACCAGTTCTCTGACAATTCCATTGGGAGGTTCATTGATGAAGAAAATCGCATTAGGTCTGGCTGCAGCGCTGTCGCTCGCCATTGCAGGCGGCGCCCAGGCACAGGGTTATCCCGAGCGGCCGATCACCATGATCGTGCCGTTCGCGGCCGGCGGCCCGACCGACATCATCGCGCGCATCGTCGGCGATCACATGTCGAAGACGCTCGGCAAGCAGGTCGTGGTCGAGAATGTCGCCGGCGCCGGCGGGACCACGGGCATCACCAGGGCGCTCACCGCCGCGCCCGATGGCTACACCATCGCCATGGGGCATCTGGGCACGTTCTCTGCCGCGCCCGCGACCTATCCCAACCTGAAATACGATCCGATCAACGGCATGCAGCCGATCGGTCTGGCCGGCGGCACGCCCATTTTGATCGTCGCGCGCAAGACGCTGGAGCAGGCCGACCTCAAGGCCTTCGTGGCGGCGGTGAAGGCCAGCCCCGACAAGTATAACGAGGCCCATGCCGGCGTCGGCTCGGTCTCATGGACGACCTGCACCCTGCTGAAGGGCCAGCTCGGCGTGCCCAAGCTCAACTCCGTCGCCTATCGCGGCACTGGGCCGGCGCTGAACGACCTCGTCTCCGGCCAGGTCGATTTCATGTGCGACCAGATCGTCTCCGTCGCCGAGCAGGTGAAGGCCGGCACGATCCGCGCCTATGCCGTGGCCTCGGCCGAGCGCTCGCCTGCCCTGCCTGACGTCCCCACCACCAAGGAAGCTGGCCTGCCCGACTTCCAGATCGAAGCCTGGAACGGCATCGCCGCGCCGAAGGGCACGCCGAAGGAGGCCGTCGACAAGCTGGTCGATGCGCTCAACAAGGCGCTCAACGACGAGGCCACGAAAAAGCGCCTGCTCGATCTCGGCACGGTGCTGCCGAGCGCCACCGATCGCACGCCGGCCGGCTTCGCCGCCCTGATCAAGCGCGACGCCGACAAGCTGAGCCCGGTTCTCGCCGCCGCCGCCAAGTAAGCGGCCCGCTCCAGCCATGACCATGACGGCGGGCCCTCGGCCCGCCGTTTTCGTTTGGGCTGCAGGCTACGACGCGCAAACCCGCCGTGAAGGTACAGAGGGAACCATACGGCTGCATTGCTGTTGTCCCTCCAAGATTTCTCAGGAAGGAGACCACCAATGCTTAAGAAGCTCGCTCTCATAGCCGCGATCGCCGCCATTCCTGCGACCGCCTTTGCCCAGAACCCGCAGGGCGCCCAGGGCGGCGCGGCCAGCGGCCTCGCCACCGGGGCCATCGGCGGCGCGGTTGTCGGCGGCCCGGTCGGGGCTGTGGTCGGCGGCGTCGGCGGCGCCGTGGTCGGCGCGATCATCGGCGACAACACGCCGAAGTTCCAGCAATACGTGGTGGAGCAGCGCGTGCCGTCCTACGCTTACGCCGAGCCGGTCGCCGTCGGCACGGTGCTGCCTTCGGATGGCGTGGTCTATCGCCAGGTTCCGGCCGAGTACGGCGCGACGCAGTATCGCTACACCGTCGTCAACAACCGCACCGTTCTGGTCGAGCCCGGCACGCGCCGCGTCGTCCAGATCATCGACTGATCCCCAAGCGAACGGCGCCGGGCCGCATGGCGGCGCCGGCGCCGGTCAAAGGCCCGCCCCGGAAACGGGGCGGGCTTTATGCGTTCTGCGTCAGCGCGTGCCGAACATCCGGTCGCCGGCGTCGCCGAGCCCCGGAACGATGTAGCCGTGGTCATTGAGGCATTCGTCGATCGCAGCGGTCCAGATGCGGACGTCTGGATGGGCGCCGCGCAACCGGGCGATCCCTTCCGGCGCCGCGAGCAGGCAGACGAAGCGCAGATCCTTCGCGCCGCGCTCCTTGAGCCGGTCGACCGCGGCGACGGCCGAATTGGCGGTCGCCAGCATCGGGTCCATCACCACCACCATCCGCTCGGCGATGTCTGATGGCGCCTTGAAGTAATACTCTACCGCCTGCAGGGTCTGCGGATCGCGGTAGAGCCCGATATGGGCGACGCGCGCAGCCGGCACGAGCTGCAGCATGCCGTCGAGAAAACCGACGCCGGCGCGCAGGATCGGCGCGAAGACCAGCTTCTTGCCGGAGATGATCGGCTGCCGCGTCAGCATCAGAGGCGTCTCGACCTCGATCATCTCGATGGGCAGATCGCGCGTCACCTCGTAGCAGAGCAAGGTGCCGATTTCGTTGAGCAGTTCGCGGAAGCCCTTGGTGGAGCGGTCCTTCTGGCGCATCAGCGTCAGCTTGTGCCGCACAAGGGGGTGATCGACGACGGTGACGCCGTCCTGCTGCGTGGTCATGCCTGCTCCTCGGCCTGTCTCAAAACACGGTTCCGTCGCTGATGATGACGAGCGGCGGGCCGCCCGCC
>JBKBRD010000228.1:0-5525 GCA_046292405.1 Allobosea sp.
ATCGTTTCGAGATCGGTCTGGCGGAATTCGTCATCGGTCGCCAGGATCGGCACACGATAGTATTTGGCGCAGGCGTAGTGCAGGCAATCGCCCAGGTTCAGACCCCGGCGGCCGGACCGATAGCGATGAGCTGCCGACAGCGCGAACCGCGTCGCCGATTTCGCCGGCGGCAAGTCGCGGATCTCGATCCCGCGGTCCTCAAGAAACTCCATTACCAGCGGCTCGACAGCTTCGACCGACAGGTTGAATTTGTCTGGCCGCGCCAGTCCGAGAACAGCTTCCAGCACTGCAACTGGAGAGGTCAGCCGTTGGCTTGCGGCAGCGAGCGCCTGGGAGACCCGCTCCGCTTCGCGCTCATCGGATAAGACGGCAATGATGGCGCAGGCATCAACGAACATCAGCTTTCGTTCCACATCTCGTCAAAGGTCTCACGGGGAAGCGGCCTCCTCACCTCATCGCTCAGGGCCACACCATGCTTCTGCCTAAGCCGAGCTGCGGTCTGGCTGGGCGTCTCTGCGCTGCGCCGGCGTTCGATCGCCTCGTTCATTGCGACGAGGATCGCCTCGGTGATGCTCAGCCCTTCCATCGCCGCGAATTTGCGCGTCAACGCATCGACCTCAGGATTGTTGACATTGATGGGCATGGCGATCCTCATGTAGATTGATCTGAAAGCGGATGTAGATATCATGATCTACATCCATACGATAGGGTTTCGTGGGCAACGAGCGGGGCTGACGCCCCGCTCGCACCGGCTCAGCCAAACGCCGCCATCTGAGCCGCCGCCGCTTTGCGGTCGACGGATGGACCTGTCGTCTCGACGGCTCGCTCGAAGGGCTTCCATCGTTCGCCGATGACCTGCTCGTAAGCCGTAACTGCACCTTCTGCGGCCATAAGCAGTGCATGCGCCTGGACGCCCATGTCGGCCGCGAACTCGCGTTTGCGCTGGGCTGGACCGTCGAAGCCGACCGGGCCATCCACATCCTCGTCGCGAGCATCGCAGGCCGATTTGGCGGTGGCGTCGCGCGCCTCGGTGACCGCGCGGGAGTAGAACTGCCCGGCGCCATGGGCCGAGCCGACATAAGCGCCAACGATGCGCTGCAGATGGATCTGCATCGCCCGCTCGCCGAGCCCGTCCTGCAGGCTGACCGCCGTCTCGACGATCAGCCGCTCGTGCAAGTCGCGGATGCCCTCGCCGTCGAGGACCGGGAGCCCGAAGCTCTCAGCAATGAGGAGCGCCTGCTGCTGGTCGGGGCAGGCAAGCCGGGTCATTTCGATGGTCGTGCTCTTGCGGAGCGGGACGACGCGGGCGCTCTCGCGGGGTGAGTGTGCAGCCTTGGCCATGGGAAAGTCCTTTCTTCGGTTGCGCCCTAGGAGTCGGATCGGCGCTTGGCCGTCGTCCCCTCGGGTGCGGTCGATCCGAACCGTCGAAAGCCCTGGCGCTTCACAGGTCCGGCCTATGCCAGGCGAGCGGACGAGGCTTGCGGCCAAGCAGGGCGTAAGCCCTTGCGAAGGACGCTGCGCCTCGTCTGCGAGATCGGCGAAGGCCGGCCGCCACGCGGCGCGGCACGCGGCCTTGAAGCGCCTGGCCGACGGTTTAGACCGCAGCAAACCCGAGAGGACGAGGGCCAGCCCGGCCTCGCCTCAGCGACGCCACCGAAACAGACACTCGGGGCCTCGCAGCAGCCATGCGCCGCCGATCGCCTCGGATCTGACGGACCTGCCACGCTCACGACCCGCATCGCCCGGTCACGCCGCGTGCGAAAGCGCAATCTGCTGACGCTCGTGATGGGCGGCGATGGCCTGGTCCTGTCGCGCGAGTTTGCGCGACAGCGCATCGATCTCAGGCTGCCGCTCGGCCGTCAGCGCAGCACGTGTCGAGCGGTAGCGTTCCAGCACCATGCACACGTCAGACGATTTCCCTCGCCGAAAGCCATGGCGTTTGCGCTGCTGCTGGACCAGCGCGGCCGCCCGGCGCGTGATCTGCCGGTCGATCAGCTCGAGCTGGCGCTGGACCTGCCGGCGCGCCTCCTCGATGCTAGAGAGCTGCGCCAATGCCTCGGGCGCGATGATCACGACAACGCTCCGCGCTGCCAGCCGATGAAGCTGGAAGGCCCGGCATCGACAGCATGACGGCTCGGATCGATAACGAAGCCGAACCGGCCTACCGTGTACTCGTCGGCCGGAACGAGAAAGCGGCGCTCTTCGGTCCCGGCGCCGCGCCGGCCGCCTGGCGTGGCGACGCATTCAACAAACCGCTTGTGATGTTTGGACGCGACGGCCGAGACCACGATCCAGTCGCCGAAATGCGCCTCGTGAAAAGCCCGCCGGTCCTTCTCATGGGATTCACCCGGTCGAAGAATGGAAGCGAAGATCGCCTCCCATGCGTCGGGCCAGCTATCCTTGACCGAGCGCTCGGCGCAGCGACGCTCGAAGCCGGTGAAGATGTCCGGGAAGGTGATGGCGACGATCGCCCAGGCGCAGTCCTCCTCGTACCAGCCAACTTCGGCGCGCAACAGCGCATGAACCTTACGATTGCGCTCGGCCGAAAGCTTGAAGCCGCCATGTCCGGCGGTGGAATGCGATTCGACGCCCTCGGCGTAGACTGTCGCGCCTTGGGAGACGCCCCATGGTGTCTGCACCCTGCTGTGGACGTCACGGCGACCGAGCGCCCTCTTCTCGCGCTTATGCTCCGCCTGCTCCAGGACCTTTGCGCGGAAAGCCGCCTCATCCGCCAATTCGCCGGAATGGCAGTAAAAGTCGGATCGACGCCATTCGGTGAGTGGGCGCGGAATGCGCCAGCCCGTCGCGAGATAATGACGCCGGTCGCGCGCCGGCAGCATGCCGAAGGCACTGTCGCCGACACGGGCGACTGGGAAACCTTCAATCGATCGCCCGAACTCGACCTCCGGCACTTCGGAATCCGCGCCGGTCGCGGGGTCGCAAGCCAATGCGCTTGTCATGCCGCCCTCCCCTCGACGACAGCCGCCCCGACCTCGTCGGCCGTGACCTCACGGAGCACTGCGCGCGGATAGCCGTGCCACGAGAGCCATTCCTCCGCCGCCACGAGGTCTGACGCGAGATGGACAAGCTCGGCATCTTCGCCAGGCCGATCGAAGACACGCACCGACCCGATCGCCGGACGCTCGACCACCTCGAAGTGGAGGGTGGAGTCCAGCGAGAAGCTGCGATGGACCCGGATCGCGACGACGCCGCCAGTGCTGAAATCGGCCTCATGCAGGGTGAAGCTGGCGGACAGGCTGAGATTGCCCAAGCTTCTGCCGGGCTGCTTCCGGATCAGGCGGCCCTTGCCGTTGTTGGTCAGCCAGGCCGCGACTTTCTTGGTGAAGCGCTCGGGCGGCCGCGGCGCGCCATCTGACCAAGCGATGGTCGAGCCGATGGGTGCATTGTCATGGATGGCGTGCGCGGACATTTTGTCCTCCGTGATGGCGCTGCGTGAAAACGAAACCGCCGCCGGCATGAGGCCGGCGGCGGGATGTCGATCGGACATGGGTGAGGAGGTCGGGGTTATTCCGCCGCGACGCGGTAGGCCTCGTCGATCGTGTCAGGATCGACGTCGTCGAGCGCGGCTGTGTCGCCGGACCCGATGTCGGCATCGTCCGCGGTGGTATCCGCGTCCTCATCCGCAACGACCGCGATCTTCGAGCGCCATGTCGCGACCTCAGCCGTCGCCGGCGCGAACAACGCCAACGGATGAACGAAGCGCGTCTCCCCAAAATGCTCGACGAGCGCGGCGCGCGTGTCCTTCACCCGGGCGCGTGGAAGCACCGACGTGTCCTTGCAGGAGCACTCCAGCGCGTGGCGTGACAGGCACGACAGGAACTCGTCCGTGCCCATGGTCGGCAGAAATCCGTCCGCGCCGATCGCGTCGCCGGCAAGGCGCGCGACGATGCCGCTGTTGGTCCGGTTTTCGCGGGCCGAGAGGACGTCGATCAGGGCCGAGCGCGCTGCGACCCGCAGCGTGTCCATGTCGAAGTTGAGCTTGCCGTCCTCGCCGACGAGGCCAGCGGCATGCCGCTCCATCCGGGCGAACCCATAGACGTCATCGGATGCGCCAGACTGGACCGAGATGTTTCGACCGGCGAGCGCGAGCACCAGCAGCGCCATCAGCGTGTCGTCCTCGATAGGCGCCCGGGCCAGCGCCTCGTGCAACGCGTCGGTGCGCAGGTCGCCGATCATCTCGACGCCCTTGCGGGTCACGTCCGGCCGGGGCTTGGCTATTGCGATTGCATCATCGCATTCCGCCTCGTCGGCGCCCTTGCTCTTTTTCGGCTCCGGCAGCCGAAAATGAACGCTCTGCACCTTACCCTCGCGGTCGAGATACATAGCCGTCCGATCGCTTTTGCCCGGCTTTCCGTAGACACGTTCGGCCTTGGGCGGCAGCACGACCTGGCCAAAATTGTTGACGTCGGTGATGACGCCGCGCTTGGGCAGATGGATGGTCATCCATTCCTGCTGGGCGCCGAGGAACGCCTCGACATTGGTGGTGTAGCGGCTGTCCTCGTCGGCCGGCGCGAAAAGATCCTCGACCCATGCGATCCCATAGGCCTGGGCCAGATCGTCACCAAAACTCGCGTCGCGCGCGTACATGCGCTTCTTCGACAGAGCGTTCGCCACGCTCCACCATGATACCTGCGGGTCGCCCTTCTTCGGCTTCTGCGCCGTCCAGACCTCGCGCTGTTCGTCGAGATTGGCGGCCGCGATCGCGCGCAGTTGCTGCTCGCCCGGCATATCGCCCTTCGCCATGTGGTCCAGCATCGCAGGCAGCACATTCGCCAGCAACCTGAATTTCCTGATCTGACGCACGGCCAAGGCGAGCGCGACGCCGATCGCTTCTTCTGTCCAGCCGAGCGCGACGAGACGCTCGATCGCCCGCCACTGATCGACCGGATTCAGCGGCTCGCGGGCGATGTTCTCGACGATGCTGCGCATCGCGCCATTGTCGTTGGCGGCATCGACCACGAGGACGTCGATCTCATCGAGACCCGCCGCGATCGCCTGCTTCACGCGGCGATGCCCGGAATCGATGATGTAGCCATTGCCGCCATCGGTCTCCGGCGCGATCATCGGCGGCTGAACGAGGCCGACCGCCTTGATCGTCGCCAACAGCAGCGCATCGGCCTGCGGCGTCGATTTTGACTGGCGCGCGCGATCGGGGTTTTCCTTCAGCGCGCGCGGATCGACTTTCATGAGATGCATGGGAGTGCTCCTTCTGAGGATGCCGGACGCAAGGCCTCGACCTGTCCGGTTCAGTCTTCTTCCCGAAGACCCCTCTCAAGCCGCGGAGCGGACAGGCCGGTGCAACTGCGGCCGAGCATCTCGGTCCGGATGGCCAAGCGGGGCCAAAGCCCTGCGCAGGACGACGGGCCGGGATCGCGACGGCGGCGGTTGAGCGTCAGCGTCGCCGGGCTGGCCGATCGGCGAGCAAGCCTGCTTCTTTCATTGCCCTCTCGCCCGGTTTTCGTTCTCCCGGATCCGGCGGCGGCTATCGCTTCGCGCGGATGGAT
>JBKBRD010000229.1:0-5519 GCA_046292405.1 Allobosea sp.
ATCGACGGTTTCCACGAGGAATGGGGACGGCGCATCGAGGCGGCGCGGCGGGGCGCTGCCTGGCGCTCGGTCGAGGATCTCGCCCGCCTTGCGCGGCTGCCCGCCCGCGCCATGCGGCTGCTCGCCGATGCCGACGCCTTCCGTTCGATGGGGCTCGACCGGCGCGAGGCGCTCTGGGCCGTGCGCCGCCTGCCCGATGACGAGGCGCTGCCGCTGTTCGCGGCGGCGCAGGCGCAGGAGCTGGGCGCCGAGGCGGATATGGCGCTGCCCGAGATGACGCTGCCCGAGCATGTCGTGGCCGATTACCAGACCCACAGGCTCTCGCTGAAGGGCCATCCCATGGGCATCCTGCGGCCGCTTTTCCGGCGCGAGCGCATCCTTAGCTGCGCCGAGACCGAGCTGAAGCCGGATGCGACCTACGCCCGCACGGCCGGGGTGGTGCTGGTGCGCCAGCGTCCCGGCAATGGCAAGGCGATCTTCATCACGCTCGAGGACGAGACAGGCATCGTCAATGTCGTGCTCTGGGCCAGCCTGTTCGAGCGCTATCGCCGCGAGGTCATGGGCGCGCGGCTGTTGCTGATCGAGGGCAGGGTCCAGCGCAGCCCGGAGGGCGTCACCCATCTGATGGCGCAGAAGGTGGCGGACCGGACGGGCGAGCTGCACCGCCTTTCCGAGACCCACCGCGCCACCATCACCCTGACCAGGGCCGATGAATTCCTGCACCCCCAGGTCCAGCGCGGCCGCCATCCGCGGGATGTCCGCATCCTGCCGAAATCGCGCGATTTCCACTAGCGCCTGATCCGGACAGGTTGAATCGATCTGATCGCATTGGGTTCTAACTCTTTGTTAAGCCGCGCGTTCTGCGACCGGTTTGCGATGCGGGCGGAGTTCCTTGCGCTGCAGGCTCGCACAACGGCGCTAAGACGTTATACGCAAAGCGGCCGTTCCCATCGGCGCGCCTGCAGGCTATCAGCAGCAAGACCCAAGTGGCGCATAAGCGCCCGAGCGAACGGATGGACACGGCCCATGGATCTCGGACTCAGCAACAAGCGCGCTCTCGTTCTCGGCGCCAGCCGCGGGCTCGGCGCGGCCATCGCCCGCACGCTCGCCAGCGAAGGCGCCACCGTCATCGCGGCGGCCCGCAACACCGCGGCGATCGCCGAATGGGCGAATGAGTGCCCGGCCGAGGTCAACGCCCGCATCACCGCCGAAAGCCTCGATCTCGGCGATTTCGCCTCGGTCGAAGCGCTTCTGGCCAAGCTCGCGGGCCAGGGCGGCGTCGATATCCTGATCGGCAATTCCGGCGGCCCGCCGCCCTCCGAGGCGCGCGAGGCCAAGCGCGACGACTGGCTCAAGCATTTCGAGGCGATGGCCGCCAATCTCTTCCATGTCGCTCAGGCGCTGCTGCCGGGCATGACCCAGCGCGGCTTCGGCCGGATCGTCACCATCACCTCGTCGGGCGTCGAGCAGCCGATCCCGCGTCTGGCGCTCTCCAACGGCATCCGCTCGGCGGTGGTCGGCTGGTCGAAGACGCTGGCCTCTGAGGTCGCGGCGCAAGGCGTGACCGTCAACATCGTCATGCCCGGCCGCATTCACACCGAGCGCGTCAACCAGCTCGACAAGGCCGCCGCCGACCGCACCGGCACGACGGCGGAAGAGGCCGCCAAGGCCTCGCGCGCCACGATTCCGGCCGGCCGCTACGGCACGCCGCAGGAATTCGCCGATGTCGTCGCCTTCCTCGCCAGCGAGCGTGCGAGCTACGTCACGGGCGCCAAGATCCGCATCGACGGCGGCGCCACGCGCAGCATCTGACCCATAGGCCTCGTCCGCGAGGAGCTGTGCAGCAGCGTCACGAAGGATGAGGGCCGAGAGCCTCCACCGCCATTGCGAGCGAAGCGAAGCAACCAGGGGAAACAGCACTCACCCGGTCCCGCTGGGTTGCCGCGTCGCTGACGCTCCTCGCAAGGACGGTCAGACTAACCCGCCACCACGGCCGTGGCCTCGATCTCGACCATCGCCTCGGGCTCGACCAGCGCCACGACCTGCACCACCGCCATGGCCGGGAAATGCCGGCCCATCACCTCGCGATAGACCGGGCCGAGCTCCTTCAGGCTGCCGCGATAGGCCTCGATATCCGTGACGTACCAGGTCAGCCGGACGATATCCTCGATCCGCCCGCCGCCGGCCTCGACCACCGCCTTCACATTGAGCAGGGTCTGGCGCAGCTGCGGCAGGAAGCCCTTGGCGAAGACGCCGGCTGCGTCCCAGCCGACCAGCCCGCCGGTGACGAGCACGCGCCCCTGCGCGACCATGCCGTTGGCGTAGCCGCGCGGCACGGGCCAGCCCTCGGGCAGGATGGCGCGGGAGAGGGTGGGGTCGGACATAAGCATCGCCTCGGGTTCGGCCGTTCCGGCTCGTGTCATGTGTCGCCGCGCGCCATCTGGCGCAGGGCGAAGCGCTGCAGCTTGCCTGTCGGCGTCTTCGGCAAGGCCGCGACGATCTCGATGGCGCGGGGATATTTATAGGGCGCGATACCGGCCTTCACATGCTCCTGCAAGGCCTTGACCAGCTCCGGGCCGGGCCTGACGCCTTCGCGCAGCACGACATAGGCCTTGACGATCTGGCCGCGTTCCGGATCGGGCGCGCCGACGACGCCGCATTCCGCCACCGCCGCATGCGTCAGCAGGCAGACCTCGACCTCCGGCCCGGCGATATTGTAGCCGGCCGAGACGATCATGTCGTCATTGCGCGCCTGGTACCAGAAATAGCCGTCGGCATCGCGCAGATAGGTGTCGCCGGTGACGTTCCAGCCGTTCAGCACATAATTCGCCTGGCGCGGATCGGCGAGGTAGCGGCAGCCGGTTGGCCCGCGCACGGCCAGCCGCCCGGGCGTGCCGTCGGGCAGCTCGTTGCCGGCCGCGTCGATGATCTTCGCCTCATAGCCCGGCACCGGCAACCCGGTCGCGCCAGGCCGGATTTTGTCGCGCGGCGCGCCGATGAAAATATGCAGCATTTCGGTGGCGCCGATGCCGTCCATCAGCATCAGGCCGGTCTTGGCTGCCCAAGCCTCGAATGTCGGCTTCGGCAGCGCTTCTCCGGCCGAGACGCAGATGCGCAGGCTGGAGAGGTCGCGGCCGTCGAGCTTGTCGAGCATGGCGCGATAGGCGGTCGGCGCAGTGAAGCAGACGCTGGCGCGATCGCGCTCGATCGCGTCGATGAGATCGGCGGGGCCAGCCTTCTCGGGCAGGATCATCGTCGCGCCGATCCGCATCGGGAACAGCACCAGCCCGCCGAGCCCGAAGGTGAAGGCCAGCGGCGGCGAGCCGATGAAGCGGTCGTCGGGCGAGGCCTTGAGGACGCGCGCGCCATAGGCGTCGCAGATCGCGAGAAGATCGCGATGGAAATGCATCGTGCCCTTCGGCTCGCCGGTGGTGCCGGAGGTGAAGCCGATCAGGCAGACATCGTCGCTCGCCGTGTCGGCCGCGCCGAACTGCGCATAGCCCGGCTGCCGCATCAGCGTCTCCAGGCTGCCCGCCGCGCCGTCGCCCCAGCTGACGATGCGCGTCAGTTCCGGCGCCTGGGCCTGCGCCGCCTGCAGGTCCGGCAGCAGCCGGTGGTCGCACAGCGCCAGCGCGATCCTGGCCTTGCGGATCGGGTAGACCAGCTCCACCGTCCGCAGCATCGGCATGGTCGCGACCGCGACCCCGCCGGCCTTGAGAACGGCGAGATAGGCCGCGACCATCATCGGCGTGTTCGCCGCCCGCAGCACCACGCGGTTGCCCGGCACAAGCCCGCAATCGCGCACCAGCACATTGGCGATGCGGTTCACCTGTTCGGCAAGGGCCGCATAGCTCCATTCCAGCCCCGGCGCGACGATGGCGGTGCGCCCGCCACGGCCTTCCGCGACATGGCGGTCGAGCAGCTCGGTGACGACGTTCAGCCGGTCGGGATAGGACAGCCCGGCCTCCGCCAGGCGCAGATCCGGCCAGCTCGCACGGGGCGGCAGGTTGTCGCGCGCAAAAGTGTCGAGATGGCCGGAGGGCAGGAGATCTGCGGTCATGCCTGGCCCTCCGCCCGGCTCGCCTGCGCCTTGAGCAGGTCGCGGGCGATGACGACCTTCTGCACCTCGGTCGCGCCCTCATAAATCCTGAGCGCCCTGATTTCGCGGTAGAGCTCCTCGACCTTGACGCCCTTGGTGACGCCGAGCCCGCCATGGATCTGCACGGCGCGGTCGATGACCCGTTGGGCGTTCTCAGTCGCGACCATCTTGGCCAGCGCCGCCTCGCGGGTGACGCGGGCCGCGCCGCGATCCTTGGTCCAGGCAGCGCGATAGACCAGCAGAGCGGCGGCGTCGACCTCGGCCGCGCTGTCGGCGATGGCCGCCTGCGAGAGCTGGAGATCGCCCAGCGTGCCGCCGAACAGCTTGCGGCGGTTGGCGTGGGCGATGGTCTCGAACAAGGCGCGCCGGGCGAAACCCAACGCTGCTGCGCCCACCGTCGAGCGAAAAATGTCGAGCGTCGCCATTGCCACCTTGAACCCGTCGCCGGCAGCGCCGATGCGGTTCTCGACCGGGATGCGGCAGTTCTCGAAGCGCAGCGTCGCAAGCGGATGCGGGGCGATCACCTCGATGCGCTCGGTGACGCTGAGACCGGGCGTATTGGCGTCGACCAGGAAAGCCGAAAGACCGCGCGCGCCCGGCGCCTCGCCGCTGCGGGCGAAGACGACATAATGATCGGCGATGCCGCCATTCGAGATCCAGCTCTTCTCGCCATCGATGCGGATATGGGCGTTGCCGTCGGGCACGGCCGTCGTCGCCATCGCCGCGACATCCGAGCCGGCCGCCTTTTCCGAGAGCGCGAAGGCGGCGATGCGCGCGCCCTCGCAGACGCCGGGCAGGATGCGCGCCTTCATCGCCTCCGAGCCCGCGATGCTGATTGCGCCCGTCCCAAGCCCCTGCATGGCGAAGGAAAAATCGGCGAGCCCGTCGCGCGCCGCCAGAATCTCGCGGGCGAGGCAGAGCGTGCGGACATCGAGCGCTGGAGCCAGCCCGCCATAGGCCTCGGGCACGACGGCGCGCAGGAAGCCGCCTTCGCCGAGCGCGCTCACCCGCGCGCGGCAGGCTTCGTCGACATCGTCATGGGGCAGGCCGGGCAGGGTGGCGTCGGCCCAGGCCGAGAGCGCCTGCGCGAAATGCCGGTGCCGCGGCTCGAAAAAGGGCCAGTCAAGCGTGTCGCCGAGAATGCCGTCCAGCATGTCAGTTGCCCTCGAAGACCGGCTTCTGCTTCGCCGCGAACGCATGATAGGCGCGGGCGAA
This sequence comes from Allobosea sp., assembly GCA_046292405.1. Taxonomy (GTDB): domain Bacteria; phylum Pseudomonadota; class Alphaproteobacteria; order Rhizobiales; family Beijerinckiaceae; genus Allobosea. Next base: position 5,315 of record JBKBRD010000229.1, read on the forward strand.
ATCCTCGGTTTGCATGCACAGCGCCTGCGCCACCGCCTCGGCCTCGATGGCGCTTTCGACCGACATCGCCCATTCCATCTCCAGCATGCGCTTGGTCATGGCGTTGGCGAAGGTCGGGCCGTCAGCAAGCTCCGCCGCCAGCGCCTGCGCCTCGGCGAGAAGGGCGGCCGGCTCGATCAGGCGGTTGAGAAAGCCCCAGCGCTCC
>JBKBRD010000230.1:0-5515 GCA_046292405.1 Allobosea sp.
CGAAGAACGGCCGATAGGTGTCAACCTCGACCGACACCTTGGGCTCGCGCAGATAGCCGCCGCGCAGGCGCTGTTCGATGGCCTTCTCGAGTTCCTGGGTCGTGCGGCCCTTGGCGTCGATCCGGTCGATCAGCGGCATCGATATTTTGCCGGCGCCGTCGACCGCGTAGATGTTCGAGAGATTATCCTGCCCGAACACGATCACGCGCAATCTGTCGCCGCTGGCGAGTCGATAGGGTCCGGCGGCCTGGGCGACCGCATAATCGGCATCCACATAGCGCGGCGCGCAGGCGGTCGTCGCCAGGGCGACGGCCAGCACGACGGAGGTGAGGCGGAGACTCGTCACGAGCAAACATCCAGACTGAACATGCAGGGAGGATGAGGCGAATATGGTTAAGAAAGCCTGATCGGACATTTTGCGCATTTTAACGCGGCACTAACCTTACTGAGGTTTCATGGCCACGCGTCGGGTCAGGCGCAGCGTACCGCGTGAATGGATCCATGATGACCGCTCAGACCGACAGCTTGCGGCGTGACGATGACGGCCGGCCCGACACGATCGATCTCGGGGCGCTATGGCTGGCAATCAAGGAGCGCAAGGCCTGGATTCTGGGGCCGACCCTGGCGGCGCTCGGTCTGTCCTTCGTCGCAGTGAATCTGGTGACGCCGCGCTACACGGCCGAATCCCGCATCCTGCTGGAGAACCGCGAGAGCTTCTATACGCGCCCCGGCCAGACCGGCGGCGACGGCGCGTCGCAGCAGTTCGACAGCGAAGGCGTCGCGAGCCAGGTCCAGCTCATCATGTCGCGCGATCTGGCGCGCGAGGCGATCAAGCGCATCGGTCTCGTCGGCAATTCCGAATTCGATTCCGGCGCAGGCGCGCTGAACGCGCTGAAAAAGGTCGGCGTCGTCGTCGGACTCGGCGGCCATCCGGCCGATCGCTCGCCCGAGGAGCGCGTGCTCGAAACCTATTACGAGCGCCTGCTGGTCTATCCGGTATCCCGCTCCCGCATTCTGGCGGTCGAGTTCACCTCCAAGGATCCGGCCCTGGCTGCGAAAGCCGCCAACATCATCGCCGCGACCTATCTCGAGGCGCAGGAGGCCGCCAAGCAGGACACGGCCCGCAGCGCCTCGTCCTGGCTGTCCAGCACCATCGAGCCGCTGCGCCGCCGGGTCGCGGAGGCTGAGGCCAAGGTCGAGGAGTTCCGCTCCCGCAACGGGCTGCTGGTCGGCGCCAACAACACCACCATCACCTCGCAGCAGCTCGGCGACCTCTCGGCGCAGCTCTCGGCCGCGCGCAGCCAGCAGGCCGAAGCGCAGGCGAAGGCGGGCCTGATCCGCGACGCGATCAAGCAGGGCCGGACCTTCGAGATCCCCGATGTCGCCAATAACGAGCTCGTCCGCCGGCTGATCGAGCAGCGCATCACGCTGCGGGCGCAGCTGGCGCTGGAATCGCGCAACCTTCTCTCCGAACATCCCCGCATCAAGGAGCTCAACGCCCAGCTCGGCGATCTCGAGGGGCAATTGCGCGCGGCCGCCGAGCGCACCGTGCGCACCCTCGAGAACGAGGCCAAGATCGCGGGCCAGCGCGTCGAGAGCTTCACCGCCGCGCTCGACGGCCAGAAGAAGAACGTCACCACCGCCAATGACAGCGAAGTGCAGCTGCGCGCTCTGGAGCGCGAGGCCAAGACGCTGCGCGACCAGCTCGAGCAATATATGCTGCGCTATCGCGAGGCCGTCGCCCGCGACGCGCAGAACGCCACCCCCGCCGACGCCCGCATCATTTCCCGCGCCACCGAGCCGGGCGAGCCGTCATTCCCGAAGAAGATCCCCGTCATGGTGGTCGCCACGCTCGCGACCTTCCTGATCGCGCTGGCGACCGTCGTCTCGCGCGAATTGCTCAGGGGCCAGCCTTCCATGCCGCTGATCCGGCAGCCGCGCCCGGTGCCGGGTCGGGCGGGCGGCGGCGCGACGCCGACGCCGCAAGCGCCGGAAGCCGATCCGCGCCCCGAACCCGTGGCGGGCCTACTGACCCATACCGGGCGGCTGGGACAGCTCACCGTCGCGCATGGCGACGCCGACCAGACGCTCGCCGATCTGGCCATGCGGACCTTGCCGGCGCGGCGCGGCATGGCGCCGTTGGCGCTGCTCGTCGATGGCGGCGGTTTCGGCGCCACCGATGCGCGCCAGCTCGCCGAGCTGCTTTCGACGCGCTGCCGCTGCATCCTGCTCGATCTCGGCCGCGACGAGGATGGCGAGCTGCCGGGCTTCTCCGAGCTGCTGGCGGGAGAGGCGCTGTTCTCCGACATCATCACCCGGCAGGAAGAATCGCGCCTGCACAGCATCGGGCCGGGCCGGGCCGGGCGCGAAGCGGTGCTGGCGGCGCCCGATCTGGTGGAGGTCGCGCTCGACGCGCTCTGCGAGACCTATGACTGGGTCTTCGTCGCCACGGCCTCGACCGATGAATCGGCGGTTCTGGCGCCGTTGGCCCGGCAGGCGCAGGCCGTGCTGATCATGGCTGGCCATGCCGGCAATGGCCATGCGGTCGAGGTAGGCTATCGTCTGGCCGACCTCACCGACGCTCCGGTGTCGCTGGCGCTGGACGAGGATTTCGCCACCGCGCCCGCAGAGGCGGATGCCGAGCCGGAGCCGAGCGTTCAACCGGCCTAGCCGGCGGCGCGCATCAGCCCGGACAGGCGCTGGGCCAGCCCGAGAGCCAGAGGCGAGGCCTTGATCCGGCGTTTGAGCGCGCGCTTGGCCTGGCTGAAGCGTGCAAAGGCGCGCCCCTTCAGCGTCAGCGCCAGGAAGCTGTCGACCAGCTCGTCGCTCTCGTCGCAGATCGTCGTCTTGTAGCGGGCTTCCCCAACCCCGAGGTCGAAGCTGGTGACGCCCTCCGCGCATTTCCGCTTGATCAGATCGATCAGCAGGATCTCTCCGGGGCTGCTCTTGGCGACCTCGCTGTCGAGCGCGAAAGCCGTCGCCATGCCCGAAAAGCGCTGGCCCTGCACGGCGCCGACATAGGTCGCGACCGGCTCGCCATTCACCTCCAGCGCGTAGAGCTCTATGGCGGGCGAGCCGTAGCCCCGTGGCGTCGCGCCGCGTCGCAGAAACCCGCGCACGGCTCCGTCCGCGAACGGATCGGGCAGGCCCATCGCCGCGAAGCGCCGGGCCTTCTGCATCAGGAAGGCGTCGAGGATGCGGGCGATCTCGGCCTCGCCATCGGCCCTCACCATCCGCGACGGGCCGAAACTCATGAAGCGATTGCGCTTGTTCTTCAGCTTCTTGTGCGCATGGCTGCTCATCGCGCGCCGCAGCGAGCCGTCGGCGTCGCCGGGAGTCAGCGTCAGCCTGTAGGCGCGGCTCGGGCTCGGGCCCGCGGCGAGGCAGGCGAGCGGGTTCGCGGACCCATTCCATTCAGCCGGCTGGTTGACGAAGATCAGCGCGTCGAGACCGCCGATCGAATCGGCGGCGGCCTGCAGCAGCGCGCGCGTTGCCTGCGGATCGAGCGCGGCGGCGAAATCGCGATCGAACACGCCCATATGATAATTGGCGTGTTTGCCGCCGATGAATTCCGCGAAGCGAATGCCGTTCCGCGCGGTCAGCACGAAGGGCAGGATGGCGAGCAGCCGTTCCGCGTCGCCACGCACCAGCACATAGCGCAGGGCCATTCCATGCGCCGCGCCGACCGTCTCGGCGAAGGAACTGACCCAGCCATAGCTTTGATAGGGCGTCACCAGCGCCCGCTCCTCCAGCGCCAGCCACTCGGCCTCGATCGCCGCGATGTCTGTCACTGCAACGACGGCGCGCCAGGCGGGTGCGTTGCTTTCTGGGATGGCGTGCATTCGGAATTCCCGGAACCGCTCGCCGCCGTCTTAACCCGGCATTGTGAACGGATCGGTCAATCTGGCGTCGGCCGGCGGCGGGTTCGGCAAATAGCGTTAGCAGGTTGTTCGCGGCCCGGGCATGAATTGGCGTCACCAACTTTTTGCGGCCGGTTTCAAGGCGATCGCGCTCAGCGGCGCCGATCGTTGGGGCAGGGGGCTGGCCCAGGGCAAGGGCGTCATCCTGACGATGCACCATGTGCGACCGGCGCGTCGGGACCGGTTTCAGCCCAATGCGCTGCTGGAGATCACGCCATCCTTCCTCGACCAGGCTCTGCGCCTGATCCGCGGCGAGGGTTATGACATCGTCTCGCTCGACGAAGCGCTGCGACGCCTCGTCAGCGACGAGCCGACACGCTTCTTCGTCGCCCTGACCTTCGACGACGGCTATCGCGACACGCTCGACCACGCCTGGCCGGTGCTCGCCGAGCATCACGCGCCCTGGACGCTGTTCGTGACGCCGGGCTTCGCCGATCGCACGGCGCGGCTATGGTGGCTCGAGTTGGAGGAAGCCATTCGCGCCCTGCCGTTCATTGCGCTGGATCTGCCGGACGGGCCATTCGCCGCGCCGGCCGGCGCCGATGCGGAGAAGGAGAGGGCCTTCGCGCAGCTCTACCGGCGTCTGCGCAAAGGGCCCGAAGCGACTCTGCTGGCGGCGATTTCCGAGCTCACGGCCCAAGCCGGCGTCGATCGCGCCGCTCTGGTTGCGCGCGAATGCCTGCCCTGGGAGACGCTGTGCGCGCTCGCGGGCGCGCCGGGCGTCACCATCGCCGCCCATACGCTGACGCATCCGATGTTGGCAAAACATCCCGTGGAGGTCGCCCGCGATGAGATACTCGGCAGCAGGACGCGGCTTGAGCAGGAACTCGGGCTGCGCATCGCCCATTTCGCCTATCCGGTTGGCGATCCCGGCTCGGCGGGGCCGCGCGAATTCGCCCTCGCCAGGGAGGCCGGCTTCGCCAGCGCGGTGACGACGCGGCCAGGACATCTATTCGCCGAGCATGCCGGCCATCTCCACGCTTTGCCGCGCGTTTCGCTCAACGGTCATCATCAGAACGTGTCGGCGCTGCGGTCACTGCTCTCGGGCCTGCCCTTCCTGCTCTGGAACCGCGGCCGCCGCCTGAATCTCAGCTGACGATCCTGTTGCCGGTCCGCCAGGGACGCTCAAAGCGCGAAGATTTCTGCAGTTCGGCAGTTGCGGATACGGTCGACCCGGACTCCGTCCCAATGGTAGTCATAGTGATCGCCCTGTGCCGGGATCGGCACGAGATCGGGCCAGAACAGGGCGACGCAGGTTCCGCCCGGACAGCGGACGCTGTCGTAGATCAGCCCGTTCGCGCCGGCCGCTCGCAGGGCGCCGCCAAGCGCCTGGGGCGCGGCATAGTCGACCTTGTCATGCAGGACGGCCAGCCCGCGCCCGTCGTGAAGATCGAGGTCGAGGGCGTTGATCAGCACACGGAACTGCGAGGTCCATCCCGGCGCCTGGCTGCTGCTGCGCATGAACACTCCATAATGATGCGCGACCTCGCGGATGGCGACCTCTTCGCTGTCCCCGGCGCTATAGACGCCATAGCTTCCATCGGTGAAGCGCCCTGGCCTGTCCCGGCTGACATGGACGAAGGGCGCCATGACGA
>JBKBRD010000231.1:0-5498 GCA_046292405.1 Allobosea sp.
GGCCTGACCTGGATCTATGCGATCCTGCGCAATCGTTCGCTCTCGATCCTGCGCGACGAGAAGCGGACCGAGACGCGTGAAGAGCCTGTCGCCGAGGAGCTGGCGAGCGAAGAGGACGATCCCGAGACGGTGATGTCGAAGTTGTCGGACGCCAAGGCGCTGCGCGCCTGCCTGGAGACGCTGGCGCCGCAACGGCGCGGCATCGTGCTGCTGGCTTTCGTGCAGGGGCTCACCCATGGCGAGATCGCCGGAAAGCTCGGCATGCCGATCGGCACCGTGAAGTCGTGGATCAGACGCTCGTTGCTGTCCTTGAAGGAGTGCCTCGGATGACGCCCTCCCCCGATACGCAAGCCGACAGGCAGGAGCGCGATGCGCTCGCCGGAGAATATGTGCTGGGCCTTGTCGATGGCGCCGACCGCACGGCGCTCGAACAGCGCATTGAGCGGGAGCCGGCTTTGGCCGCATCCGTCGAGAGCTGGCGTGCGCATCTCGCCGCCATCGATGCGACCGCACGGCCGGTTCCGCCCTCGCCGGGTCTGTGGCCCCGGATCGAGGCGGAGATCGCCGCCATCCTGCCGGCGGCGGAACGCGGCCGGGCCAAGGCTATGAAGGCAGGCTCGACCCTCGCCGACTGGTGGAACAGTCTCTTCATCTGGCGCGGCGCCGCTTTTGCCGGCGCGCTCGCTGCCGTTGTGCTCGGCATCGGCTTGATCGGCGCGCTCGACCGCGCCCAGCGCCAACCGGTCATGGTCGCAGTGCTGCTGACCGAGGCAAGCGTCGCCGCCGCCGTGGTGCATACCTTCGCCGATGGGCGGGTCGAGATGCTGCCCCTGCAGGCGATCGACGTGCCCCAGGGGAAGGCGCTGGAAATCTGGACTTTATGGGATCGGTCAGTCGGGCCGCGCTCGGTCGGGCTGATCGACCGCGCCCGCACCACGCCCTTGCGCCTCGACCAGCTCCCGCTGGGCCAGAACCAGCTCTTCGAGATCACGCTGGAACCGGCGACCGGCTCCCCGACCGGCCGCCCCACCGGCCCGATCATCGCGAAGGGGACGACCTCGCAGCGGCTGTGAGGGAGAGATCTTCTATTGGGCGAGGCTCAGGATCTGCATTGGCTCTGCCATTGCATGGCGGCCAGAGGTGATCATAGGCCTCGGCGTCAGCCTCGCTCATCCACTCCGTCATCATTCGAGAGAGAGCGACAAGATAGGGGTCTAAATGCGCTTCGTCGTTGAGATCGTTTTTCAAGGCCGCCTCCGATCCTGAGACAGGGCCTATTGCTAAGCACTGAATTCTAACCGTTCATGACAAGCAGGAGCGTTATTCAACGAGGATTGAGGGAGGACCGCGACGGCTCGCCCTCACACCACCACGGTCACCGTCTCCGCCGCCCGCGTCAGCCCCGTATAAAGCCAGCGGGCGCGATGTTCGCGGAAGGCGAAGCCCTCGTCGAACAGCACGACGTCGTCCCATTGCGACCCTTGCGCCTTGTGCACCGTCAGCGCGTAGCCGAAGGTGAACTCGTCGGTGTGCTTGCGCAGGTCCCAGGCGATCTCATCCTCCGTGCCGTCGAAGAAATTGGGCAGCACCGAGACCTTGACCGGCTTGGCGGAGCTGTCGTCCTCCGGCGTCACCCGCATGGTGACGAGCCCCTTTTTCGAGGTCTTGAGCTCCTGCACGATCCAGGCGCCTCCGTTCAGCAGCCCCTTGCTCTTGTCGTTGCGCAGGCAGACCAGTTTTTCGCCCGCCACCGGCACGGGCTCGGTCCGGCCCATCAACTGGCGCATGCGGGCGTTGTAGAGCCGGCGCGTCTTGTTCATGCCGACGAGCACCTGATCGGCCGAAAGCACGATCTCGGGCGTGACGGCGTCGCGCCGGATCACCCGGCTTTGCCCGAAATCGCCGAAATCCAGCCGCCCGCCCTCGCGAATGATCATCGACATCCGCACGATCGGATTATCCGCCGCCTGACGGTGCACCTCGGTCAGCATGATGTCGGGCTCGGCCTCGGTGAAGAAGCCGCCGCCCTTGACCGGGGGCAGCTGCGCCGGATCGCCCAGCACCAGCACGGGCGTGCCGAAGGAGAGCAGATCCTTGCCGAGATCCTCGTCCACCATCGAGCATTCGTCGATGATGATCAGCTTGGCCTTGGCCGCGTTGCTCTCGCGGTTGAGCACGAAGGTCGGGCTCTCCTCATCGACGCCGCGCGAGCGGTAGATCAGCGAATGGATGGTCTGGGCGCCCGCGCAACCCTTGTTGCGCAGCACCAGGGCCGCCTTGCCGGTGAAGGCGGCGAAGACGACGTCGCCATCCACCGCCTCGGCGATATGACGCGCCAACGTGGTCTTGCCGGTGCCGGCATAGCCGAACAGGCGAAACAGCTGGGGCTCGCCGCCCTGCAGCCAACGCGCAACGGCCGTCAGCGCGGCGTCCTGCTGTGGAGACCAGTTCATCGGAGTGTACGGAGCATGAACATCGAGGCGCACAAAGCCGCAAAGCGCGACGCTTGGCAAGCGCCGCGTCAGGCCGCCCGCAGCCGTCGCACGAATTCCTTCGCCTCCGACTGCAAGGCGGCGATGCGGCCGTCGAGTTCGCGCGCTTCCGCGGCGCCATGTTCGGCCTGACGCACGGATTCCGCGTTGACCACGGCGATCTCCTCGATCGAATCGACGGCCTGGCCGGTCACCGCCGATATCCGGCCGACGGTGTCGCCGACCGAGCCGAGCAGTTGCGAATGCGAGCTCACCATCATCGCGACCTCGCTCGCCGTCTGCTCCACCGCCTGCACCCGTTCGGTGATGCCCGAAACGGCGCGAAGCGCATCGGCCAGCGCCCCCTCCATCACCGCGATGCGTCCGGCGATCTCCGCCGTCGCTTTGGCGGTCTGGCCGGCAAGATCCTTCACCTCGCTGGCGACCACGGCGAAGCCCCGGCCCTGCACGCCGGCGCGCGCAGCCTCGATCGTCGCGTTGAGCGCCAGCAGGTTGGTCTGCCGCGCCACGCTCTCGATCAGCCCGACGGATTCGCTGATCCGGGTCGCATCCTCGGAAAGCCGCTTGAACAACCCGGCCGCGCCGCCGGCGTCCCGCGCCGCCGAGAAGGCGGCCTGCGACGCCCGGCCGACTTCATGTCCGATCTGCGCCACCACCTCGTCGAGCTGATTGGCCGCTTCGCTGATCCGGTCCGCATCCTCGCCCGCCGCCGACACCGCGCTTGCCGTCACCCCCGACGATTGCGCGACCTGCTGCGCCCGCACTGCGTTCTCCTGCAACGCCTGGTGCAGCACCTCGCTGAGCTGGCCGATATCGACCAGAACCATGCCGATGCGCGCCTCGAACTCGTCGCCGATGCGGCCGAGTTCCAGGGTTCGCACCGTAGCCAGCCGGCGGGCGAGATCGGCCTCGGCCTCGCGCGTGACCAGCGTCGCCCTGACCTCGCTGAGCGCCCGGATGGCGCGGGCCAACTGCCCGATCTCGTCGCGACGCCCGCAATGCGGCACCTCGATCACCTGGTCGGAGGTGGTCGCTCTGGCGATGGACGCCATCAGATCCCGCAAAGGCCCGGTCAGATGCGCCGTCATCAGCAGCGTGGCGAGCAAGGCCCCGCCGACCGGCAGCAGCAGCGCCAGCAGAATAGCCCGGCTGCGAATTTCAGCGGCGCGGATGTGAGCCTGGGCAGCGGTCGCGCCGGCGGCCTGCTCGAGCTGCTGCTGTATGGCGAAGGTGATCGCGATGATCTGGCGGACATTGACTCGCGCCGCATCGGCCGCGGCCTCGACCATCGCAGCCTTGGCCGAGACGCGCTTGCCGATGTCGACGATGTCACGCTGAAAGGCGATGAAGGTCTGGATGCTCTGATCGAGCGTCGGATTCGCCTGCACCATTTCAGCCGGCAAGGCGCCGATCAGATCGCGCCTCGCCTGATCGACCTCCTGGACGACTTTGTCGAGTTGCGGCAACGCCGCCTCCACCGCAGCGGGGTCGGCGTCGTCTTCGAATCGGCTGAGGATGGACGCATGCGCGACCCGATTGGCCAGCAAGGTCGCCTTGTTGGCCAGCGCAAGGCTGGCGAAGGCGCGGGCGTCGATACGCTGCACCTCTTCGCTGCCGCGGATGTCGCTGAACAAGCCGATGAGCGACGCCAGGCTCAGAATGCCGATCAGCAGAACGATCTTCCAGGTCAGTCCAATATGTCGCATCACAGCACTCCGTGAGTACTGACCATGCGTAAATGATATAACCGAATAATTCGTAAATCGTCGCAACAACAAATCGCGCTGGATAATATTTAGCCGTATCACATTAAACGTTATTTGGGATGCGCTGCCCTGAACCTTAGAAGAACAAATTTCAGCAATAGCCTGGCGTTGCGCCGCAAACGGAATCCCGTCTATTTTCGATGATCTGCGAGCCGCCTCAATCCATCAGGCAGTCCAGCCCGCGCCGCAGCCCCGGACGTTCCGATACGCGGCGCGCCGCCAGCAGCGTGCCGCCGACATAGGGCGCCGCCGAGGTCCCGGCATCGTGCCTGATCACCAGCCGCTCATCCGGCAGGCCGAACACCGCCTCGCAGGACAAAACGAAGCCCGGCATGCGCAGCGAATGGACCTGCACCGGGTGCGGGCTCCCGATCGCGCCGCCGCGCGTCTCGCGCAGGCCGCCCAGTTCGGCCACGGGCTTGGAGGTCGCCGCCATGCGCTCGGCCGCCAGCGTCTCGGCCAGTTCGCGCCCGGTGCCCGATGGCGTGTCCGGCTTGCCGGGCGAAGCGTAGTCGATGATCTCGACATCCGGCACGTATTTCACCGCTTCGCGCGCGAAGCGACGCAACAGCGTCGCGGTGATCGAAAAATTGCCGGCTGCGAGCACGCCTATGCCCGCGGCCCGCGCCGCCTGGTCGATCTCCGCGTAATCATCCCCCGTCATGCCGGAGGCGCCGACAACGACATGGCGCCCCGCGGCCACGGCGGCGAGCACATTGCCCTTCACGCTGTCGGGCTTGGTGTAGTCGATCACGACATCGCAGGGCACGGCCAACGCGTCCGCGATCGAGCCGAACACCGGCACGCCATTGGCGGCAAGACCGGCCGCCTCGCCCATATCCCGCCCGGCCGCCTTGCGCGACAGCCCGGCGACCAGCTGCAGATCGGGAGCGGAGCCGATGGCGGCGACGAGCGCCTTGCCGACCCAGCCGGTGCAGCCGGCGAGCGTGATGCGGATCATGAGGCTGTTCTCCTTGCGGCGCCTATCGAATTCAGCGGACCGGCGTAGCCGTCGTCACCAGGGGATCGTCTCGCCCTGCCAGGTCCGGAAACTGTTGGTCTGCGCCATGCCGGAGGCGTCGATCGTATCGATCAACCCGGTCGCGCTTTCGTCGGGCGCGATATCGGCGCCGCCCCCGCCCATATCGGTGCGCACCCAGCCGGGGTGGAACAGCAGCACGCTGACATGTCGCTCGCGCACCGCATTGCCGAACACCACCATCGTCATGTTCACCGCCGC
>JBKBRD010000232.1:0-5491 GCA_046292405.1 Allobosea sp.
TTGGGGCTCTTCCACATCGACTTGAGGTTGAACTCCTTCACGCGGCCTTCATCGGGCGTGATCGTCGCGCATTTCACCGCGACGCCATGCTTCTTGGTCGCGTTCGCTGCGTCGATGGTGACCTGGTCGTCGGTGGCGTCGCGATTCTCGACCGAGAGGTCGTAATAATCCAGCTCGAGGTCGAGATAGGGGAAGATCAGCGTGTCCTTGATCTTCTGCCAGATGATGCGGGTCATCTCGTCGCCGTCCATATCGACGACGGGATTGGCGACCTTGATCTTGCTCATGCGAAACGACCCCTGATGCTGGGCTGAACTGGAATGGCCCCAGGATGCGGCGACGGCGCCGCAGGCGGGTTGGCCGCTTCCTAGCGGGTTCCGCGCGCAGGGGGAAGCGCGGCTTTTGGGCAAGAGCCTTGCGACGGCCTGCAGCCCGGGCAGCCCGAGGCCCCGCTGGACGCTCTGGCAGAGGCTGCGTCTTCCGTCCTATCAAGGAGCGAGCCCCCCGCCCCTCGCTCCGACGGATCGCCGCCATGCCAGCCTCCAAATTCGCCATCGTCACTGGCGGCGCGCGCGGGATCGGCGCAGGCGCGGCGCTCGCCCTGGCGCAGGCCGGCTATGAGGTGATGGCGACCGGATTGACCGAGGCCGAGGTCGCCGCCGCCCCGGCCCATGCCGGCATCCGTCACGCCCAGCTCGACGTCACCAGCGATGCGCAGGTCGCGGCGCTGGTCGCGGCCTGTCCGCGCATCGATGCGCTGGTGAATTGCGCCGGCATGATCCAGCGCAACGGGCTGGAATTCGAGATCGACCGCTTCCGCCAGACCATCGAGGTCAATCTCAACGGCACGATGCGCATGTGCCTGGCCGCCAAACCGAAGCTGGCTTCCACGGCGAACGGCCAGGCGGGCGGCGCCATCGTCAACATCGCCTCGATGCTGACCTTCCACGGCTCGGCCTTCGCGCCGGGCTATGCCGCCTCGAAGGGCGCGATCGGCCAGCTGACCAAGTCGCTGGCGGCCGCCTGGGCTGGCGAGGGCATCCGCGTCAACGCGGTGGCGCCGGGCTGGATCGCAACCGAGCTGACCCGCCCGCTGGTCGAGGACGCCGCCCGCTCCGCCCCCATTCTGGCGCGGACGCCGATGGGCCGCTGGGGCGAGCCCGCCGATGTCGGCGGCGCGATCGCCTTCCTGCTCTCGGATGCCGCGGCCTTCGTCACCGGCGCGATCCTGCCGGTCGATGGCGGCTATCTCGCCGTCTGATCGCGGGGCGCATTCCGCCGGCTCGGCCCAGCGGCTAACATCGCCGCGACACATCACAAGACCATCGGGAGAGACATCATGAACAAGGTCAGCCCCATCGCCGTCGCAGCCTCCGAAGCCGAGCGCTGGACGCCTTATCGCCATCCCCAGCCGAAGGATTCGCCGCCCGAGCTGATCGTCCCCAATGTCATCCCGGAGGATGAGCGGGTCTGGGTTCCCGTCGACGACAATGTCTGGTTCCGCCCGCTTTGCCTGAGCGTGACGCGCGGTTACTGGATGAATCTGCTGCGCGTGCGCCGCGCCGGCGTGCTCTCCCGCCACCGCCATCCGCAGCCGGTGCATGGCTATGTGCTGAAGGGCCAGTGGCGCTATCTCGAGCATGACTGGGTCGCGACCGAGGGCGCCTATGTCTACGAGGCGCCGGGCGAAACGCATACGCTGGTGGTCGATCCCGACGTCGAGGAGATGATCACCATGTTCCAGGTCAACGGCGCGATGATCTATGTCGATCCCGACGGCAAATGCCTGGGCTATGACGATGTCTTCACGCGGCTCGACAAATGCCGCGCGCATTACGCCGGCAATGGGCTGGGCGCCGATTACGCGGACCAGTTCATCCGGTAGAGGGCGACATCAGGGCGACCCACCGGCCCGCTGAGTTGACCCGCAAGCCCTCACCACCCAACTCGCCCGCCCACAAGCCCTCATCCTGAGGAGGCCCGAAGGGCCGCCTCGAGGGAGGGTTCAGGAGGCTCCCGAGCACACTGGAGCATCCTTCGAGACGGCCTTGGCGGGCCTCAGGATGAGGGCTGTGGGGTTGGAACGCCGGAATTTCCAGCGTCAATTGCGGCATGATCCACCGCACGCCATTCCCCCGCCAGCGCCAGCAACGCGCCTTCGATGAGTCCGTCGCGCAGCAGCCGCTCGGCGAGCAGCGCCCCGTGCTCCAGCGCCAGCGCCGCGATGTCGGGCGTCAACGGCCCAACAGCGACGGTCACCAGCAGCTCGCCGAGATCGCTGTCGGGGTCGAGCGAGCGGGCAGGGCGTCTTTCGATCGCAGGGTCATCGGCCGTCACCGCATTGGCGATGATGCTGGCGGCCGCATCGGCCTCGCCTGCCGTGCGCGCCAGCACCGTCACCGCGTCAGCAATGCCGCGCGAAAATGAGCGCCCCTGCCAGCCGCTGGTCGCAACGCCCCTGATCCCGGTCGCGGCTGCGATCCTGATGAACCCCTCGGGCCGCGCCCGCTGCAGCGACGGCACGATGCCGATATCCAGGCTTTCGCCACGGGTCAGATGCAGGGCGATGTCGCCGCCATTGTTGACATAGGCGCGCGCCAGCCCCGGCGCGGCCGCGATCATCGCCGTCAACACCTCGTCGGCGACGGAACCGGCGACGGCCGCCATGGGCGTGATGAACTGGCTGCGAAACGGCCAGCAGGCGCGGGCCATGCGCCGCGCCGTCGCGCCGCGCAAGGATGGCGGCTGATGCGCGAGGGGCTGTCGCAGCATGCGCAATTCGCCGACCAGTTCCGCCAGCAGCCCATCGAAGCGGGCTTCGGCCGCCTCATAAGCCCGCTTAACCAGCGACGTCGGCCCAAAGGCGGCGATCACCAGATCGCTCGGCCCCTCCTGCAGATGCAGGCGGCCATCGGAGAGCAGGGCGCGGCTGTGAGTCGTCATATCCCCGAGATTGCGGCCTCCCGCCGGAAACGCAACGTCAAGCCGGCACGCGCCGCAGCGGCCATGGGTTTTCGGGAGCGCCGGGCTCGATCCGCGCCTGCGCGCCGTGGTCGCGCAGCACCTGCTCGATCGGCACGATCTCCTCGGCATGCCCCCCGGCGGCAAGATAGAGCGCGCGCGGCAAGGTGAACTCGATCGGCGCGACGATGGCTGGCGTCGGCACATAGCCGAAAGCGTTCTTCGGCATGCGCAGCACATCGACCATCACGGTGATCCCGCCGCCCGGCCAGACATAGACCGGCGCGCCGCCCATCGTCACCCGCGTCGTGCCCGATTGGACCGAGCGCGTCAGCAGCACCGGATTCTCGGTGACGCCAGCCCGCAAGCTGCCGCCAGCCCCGGCCATGAAGGTGACGGTGCAGAGCGACGGCTCGCAATTCTCGCCGATGCGCTCGACCACCTGCCGCACCGGCACAGGCATCTCAGCCTCAACCGGTTGAAGGGTCTCGTCGAGAACGCAGTAGAACGAGTCCTCGCCCGTGGTCGAGGTCATCAGCAGCCGCATGCCCGGCCATGCGATGGCGGGGTCGATCTTCTGGATGATCGCCAGCGGATCGGTGATGTTGGTCCCGCCCCAGCCGAGGCCGGGCTCCGCCACCTGGAAATAGCGGCCGGGCGTCGATTTGCGGCCGCGCACCCTGATTCCGGCGGGACGCATGTCGAGCACGCGCCCGGCCTGGTGCTCGGTCAGCACGCCGGTGATGTGATCGTCGACGACGATGACCTCGTCGACATGCCCCAGCCATTGCCGCGCGAAGATCCCGATCGTGGCAGAGCCGCAACCGACCCGCATCCGCGTCTCCGGCTTGCCGTCGACGATCGGCGCCTGGCCTGCCTGCACGACGACGCCATGGCCGCCATCGATCGTCAGCGCCACAGCCTCGCCATTGGAGAGCTTCATCATCGCTTCGCAGGTGGCGTTGCCCTCCTTCTTGGAGCCGCCGGTGAGATGGCGCACCCCGCCGAGCGAGAGCATCTGCGAGCCGTATTCGGCCGTGGTGACATGGCCGATCTGCTCGCCATTGGCGCGCACGGCGGCAGTCTCGGGGCCGAGATGGCGATCGGTGTCGATCTTCACCTTGACGCCGCAATAGGAGAAGATTCCCTCCGTCACCACCGTGACCGTATCGACGCCCTCATGCACCGATGAGACGATGAAGGGCGCCGGCTTGTAGTCGGGATAGGTGGTGCCCGAGCCGATGCCGGTGACGAAGGCGCGCGCGGAAGGCAGCGCCGCGCCATCCCAATCCTGAGCCGGCTCGCTAAACGCCATGACCGCCTGACCGCCTTCCACCGCCTGCGCCAGAAGCACGACCGGGTCGGTCCTGACCAAGAGGCCGTTCTCATTGGCGTAGCGCGAGCAGGCCCCGGCGCGACCGGGCCTGATCCGGCACAGCACCGGGCACGCGTCGCAGCGGATGATGCCATCCTCGCCCTCGGCCGCGCCGAATTTGCGCGAGCGCTCGGCGAGGGCGGAATTGCCGGCTTCTTTCCGCAAGTCCGCCTGCTGAGGAGCGAGCGCAGCTTGCGTCTCGACGCGTGGCGGGTTGCCCGCTGGACCATTCTTCGTGACGGCCGCTGGCGTGGCCTGCTCAGGATGAGGGCTCGAGGCGAGAGCCGCCTCCCGGGCGCGCATCAGCTCCCAGAGCCGGTGCGGCAGCACTGGCGCCTGGCGCGGGACAACGCCGGTGGCGTGGCGGATGGCGCCCAAAATCGCGGGCGCCGTCGGCACCAGCGCCGGCTCGCCGATGCCCTTGGCGCCGGAGGGGCCGAGCGGCTCGGGATCCTCGACCAGGATAATGTCGATGGGCGGCACGTCTCCGGCCGTCGGGATCAGATAGTCGTGCAGATTCTCGGTGCGGCCGGGGAGATATTCCTCCATCAGCGCCAGGCCGATCCCTTGCGCGATCCCGCCATGGATCTGACCCTCGACCAGCATCGGGTTGATGGCGCGGCCGACATCATGGGCGGCGACGATGCGGTTCAGCTTGACCGTGCCGAGGTCGAGATCGACGTCGAGCGAGGCGATCTGCGCGGCGAAACCATAGGTCGCATAGGGCACGCCTTGGCCCATCGCATCGAGCGGCACGGTCGGCGGATCGAAACTGCCGATCCCCTCCAGCACGACGCCGCCCGCCTGCACCGGCAACGCGGCGAGATCGATGTCGGTCGCGACGCCCTTGTCGGTGACGCGCAGGCGCGTCCCTGACAGGGCGAGCGTGGCCTGCGGCCCGGCATTGGTGAGGCGCAGGATCTCGGCCCGCAGCGCCTGGCCGGCGGCTTCGGCGGCCCGGCCCGAGACGAAGGTCTGGCGCGAGGCGGAGGTTTTTCCGGCGTCGAAGGTCTTGTCGGTGTCGCCGAGCACCAGGCTGAACTGCTGAACGGGCAGGCCCAGCGCATCGGCGACGATCTGCGTCAGCACGGTGGTCGAGCCCTGGCCGATATCGACGGCCCCGTTCCAGAAAGTGAGCGCGCCGTCCTGCGCCAG
>JBKBRD010000233.1:0-5464 GCA_046292405.1 Allobosea sp.
TCAGCTTCGCCTCGCCCTGGATCACGTTGACGAGGTCGTAGACCACGCGCCGCTCCGCGCCCATGACGAGGTCGAGATTGCGCAGCCCGACATCGAAGTCGACGACCACGACCCTCTCGCCGCCCTGGGCGAGCGCTGCCCCCAAAGCTGCCGTGGAGGTCGTCTTGCCGACGCCTCCCTTGCCCGATGTGACCACGACGACCTTGCCCATAGACCTCTCCTGTTGCTGTGGCCACGCCGTCGGCGCGCGCGTGATGGCGAATATTGGAAACCGGCAGGCGACATCGCTAGGCGAGGCCACCTGGAATCAGCCGGCTCTAAGCGAGTGACCCGTATTTGAAACTGTCGCCGTCCAGCCAGAACTGGACCGCCTTGCCGCGCAGCCCGGGCTCGAGATCCTCGGCTGTCTTGTAATAGCCGTCGATGGCGACCAGCTCGGCCTCGAGCTTGCGGCAGAAGATGCGCGCCTCGGCATTGCCCATGGTCCCGGCCATCGCCCGCCCCCTGAGCGCGCCATAGACATGGATCGAGCCGCCGGCGATGACCTCCGCGCCCGACGCAACCGAGCCGATGATGGTGATGTCGCCATCGATGAAGACGAGCGACTGCCCCGATCGCACCGGCTGGGTCACGACGAGCGATGTCGGCCCCTTGGTCGCGGGCGCCATGGCGGGCGCAGCCGTCTCGCGGATGACCGGCTGCTCCGAATCGCTCACAGCCGGCGGTTCGATGTCCGGGGTCGAGCGGCCGTCGCTCAGAGCCGGCGGCAGATCGGCGCCGAGCATGGAGGGGCGCGCCCCTTCGATGCCCATGATTCGCACCTGCCGGGCGCTGAGCCGGGCCACCAGGTCCTGCAGCTGGGCGCGGTCGATATCGAGCCCGGTGACGTCCAGGACAGCGGGCCGGCGCATGAAGAAACCGGCGGAGCGCGAGGCCAGGTCGTCGAGACGGACCAGCCAATCCTCGAAGGGCAGCTCGGGGGTCAAGGCGAGCGCAAGAAAGCTGCGTCCCTTGAGGCGAATGGGCCTGGGTTGAGTTAACACGCTGGTCATCTTGGTAAATTTTCGGTTTCTTCGATCTAGCGGGGAATGGTTAATGACAGGTAAATCCTCGCTCGGCCCATGCGTTCGAAAGCGGGATGATCATCGTTTTTCGCCGTCCCGACCCCAACTCCGCAGGCCGCCCGCAGCTTGATCCATTGCGTCTTCCGCGCGGGCGCGACAGCATCGGGAGCCATCAATTGCGGGAGCCTTCGATGTCGTATCTGTCGTTCGTCGTCCTGGTCGTTCCGGCGCTCATCGGTCTCGTCGCCGCGCTTTGGCGTGGCCCTACGAAGGGGACGCTGATCGGCGCTGTCCTGAGCTTCGTCGCAGTGCTGCTCCTGCTTCTGTTCCAGGTGACGCCGCCCGATCCAGGCCGGCCGGGATCGGAAACCAGCCGAATCGGCTACGCCTGGGGTCTGATGCTGTTCGAATGGCCGCGATGGATGCCCGCCTATCTGATCGGCGCAGCGGCGGGCGCGCTGGTCTGGCGCGCTCGCGGGCGAAGCGGCTGAGCCGCGCCCGCCTGCGCAACCCCGTCCACCTGGACAAGCCCGGAAGCCGACGATCTTTCCGCCGGCGCGGCGGCGCGGTACACCGGCCAGCCCCGCTTGCGCGCCCTTTTCGCGCGAGCCCGTCCGTGGCGCGGTTTGACGCCTCGCCCTCAGTCGATCGCACCGCCGGAGCCTCTCATGAACGACATCCTGATCCAGCACGGCGTCGTCGTGACCATGGACCCCGCGCGCCGGGTGATCGAGGACGGCGCCGTCGTGATCAAGGGCGACCGAATCGTCGCCGTCGGGACGACGCAAGAGATCGCAGCCCTCCATCAGGCAAGGACCGTGATCGACGCCGCCGGCAAGATCGTCATGCCCGGCCTGATCGACGGCCACACCCATGCCGGCCACGGGCTGATCAAGACCATGGGCGGCGGTCGCAGCGACGAATGGTACGAGGTCTGCAACACCGTCTACACCGTCGCCTCCACCCCGGAATTCTGGCGGGCCGAGGCGCAGTTGGCGGCGCTGGAACGGCTACGCTTCGGCGTCACCACGGCGGTCGCTCTGCTCGGCGGCGGCGACACGATCATGCGCTGCGACGAGCCGGTCTATGGCGAGGCGCATCTCGACGGCGTGGCCGAAATCGGCACGCGCTCGGTGCTGGCGGTCGGCGCCACGCGCCCGCCCTTCCCGCGCAGCTATGCCCGGATCGAGAACGGCGTCGCGGTCGAGCGGCCGGTCAGCTTCGAGGACATGTTCGAGACCTGCCGCACGCTGGCGAAAGAGCGCCACGGCACGCTCGGCCAGCGGCTGAACATCGCCCTGATCACCCCGACGCTGCGGGCCGAGCACGAGGCTTCGCTCAGCGCCGGAGACCTCGAGGCGGCGCGCGCCCAGGGCAAGCGCATGTCTGATTTCGCCCGCGAGGCCGGGCTCGTCTTCACCCAGGACGGGCACACCAGGGGCAGCGTCGCCTATGCCCACGCGCTCGGCATTCTCGGGCCGCACGCATTGCTGTCGCACGCTACCGCGCTGACAGAGGACGAGATCAAAATCGTCGCGGAAACCGGCACGAACATCGTCCATAACCCCAGCGCCGTCGCCTCGATCCTCGCCCGCTGCCCGGTGACGGAACTGCTGGAGGCCGGCGCCAATGTCTGCCTCGGCTCCGACGCCACGGCGCCCGACCGCTCCGGTGACATGTTCCGGCACATGCAGCAATGCATGCATTACCACCGCACCTTCCACCACGATCCGAGCTGGCTGCCGCCGGGACGGGTGCTGGAAATGTGCACGGTCGACGCCGCCCGCGCGCTTGGGATGGCGAAGGAGATCGGCTCGCTCGAGATCGGCAAGAAGGCGGATGTCGTGCTGCTGGACTGGCGCCGCCCGCACCTCTACCCAGCCAATATGCCGCTGTTCCGGTTGGCCTATTTCGCCAATGGCAATGATGTCTACACCGTCATCGTCGACGGTCGCATCGCGCTCAAAGGCCGCATCGCGCAATTCGTCGACGAGGACGCCGTGCTCGACACCGCCCAGGCCGAGACGGAGGCGATGCTGGAGCGCACCGGCTTCCGCCATCTGCTCGAGACGCCCGCCAGCTTCTGGGGCCAGGTCCGCGCGCTCGACCAGGTCGAGGCGCGCAGTCCAGCCGTGCCGACGAAGCGCTGATGCGGGCTTGGGCTCGCCGGCGGCCGCGCGATGCGATGGCGCTCAGTGCGCCATCGCCTTGACGATCTCGTCGGTGACCTTCTTGGCGTCGCCGAACAGCATCATCGTATTGGGGCGGAAGAACAGCTCGTTCTCGACGCCGGCATAGCCCGCCGCCATGCCGCGCTTGATGAACAGCACGGTCTTGGCCTTCTCGACATCGAGGATCGGCATGCCGAAGATCGGCGATTGCGGATCGGTCTTCGCCGCCGGGTTGGTCACGTCATTGGCGCCGATGACGAAGGCGACGTCGGCCTGACCGAATTCCGAGTTGATGTCCTCGAGTTCGAAGACCTCGTCATAGGGCACATTGGCTTCCGCCAGCAGCACGTTCATGTGGCCGGGCATGCGGCCCGCCACCGGGTGGATGGCGTATTTGACCTCGACGCCTTCCTTTTTCAGCAGATCGGCCATTTCGCGCAATGTGTGCTGCGCCTGCGCCACCGCCATGCCGTAGCCCGGTACGATGATGACCTTGCCGGCGTTCTTCATGATGTAGGCCGCGTCCTCCGACGAGCCCTGCTTGACCGGCCGCGCCTCGACGGCGCCGCCGGCGCCGGCGGCGGCATCGTCGCCGCCGAAGCCGCCGAGGATGACGGAGATGAAGCTCCGGTTCATCGCCTTGCACATGATGTAGGACAGGATCGCGCCCGACGAACCGACAAGCGCGCCGGTGATGATCAGCGCCATGTTGCCGAGCGTGAAGCCGATGCCGGCCGCAGCCCAGCCCGAATAGGAATTGAGCATCGAGACGACGACCGGCATGTCCGCCCCGCCGATCGGGATGATGAGCAGCACGCCGAGCGCGAAGGACACCAGCACGATCAACCAGAAGACGACATGGCTCTCGGTCTTCAGGAAAAGCAGCAGCAGCACGACCAGCGCGATGCCCAGCCCGATATTGATGCCATGGCGCTGCGGCAGCATGATCGGCTTGCCGCTCATCCGCCCGTCGAGCTTGAGGAAGGCGATGATCGAGCCGGTAAAGGTGATGGCGCCGATGGCGACGCCGAGCCCCATCTCGAACAGGCTCGCGCCCTTGATCGTGCCGGCGCGGCCGATGCCGAACGCTTCCGGCGCGTAGAGCGCGGCCGCAGCCACCAGCACGGCGGCCAGACCGACGAGCGAGTGGAAGAACGCCACCAGCTGCGGCATCTGCGTCATCTGCACGCGCTTGGCCATGAAGGCGCCGATGCCGCCGCCCAGCGCGATGCCCGCCAGAACCAGGAACCAGCCGGAGAAGCCGGCGGGCGGGAAGAAGATGACCGTGGTCAGTATGGCGATGGCCATGCCGACCATGCCGTAGAGATTGCCCTGGCGCGAGGTGGTGGGATGCGAGAGGCCCCGCAGGGCCATGATGAAGAGGACGCCGGAGACGACGTAAAGAAGGGCGGAGAGGTTCGCGGCCATGTGGCGTCAGACCTTCTTCTTGTACATCGAGAGCATGCGCTCTGTGACGAGGAAGCCGCCGAAGATGTTCACCGACGCGAGTACGAGGGCGACGAAGCCGAAGATCTTGGCCCAGACCGGGCCGTCGCCCATCGCCGGCAAGGCGTCGACGCCGACGGCCAGGAGCGCGCCGACGACGATGACCGAGGAGATGGCGTTGGTGACCGACATCAGCGGCGTGTGCAGCGCCGGCGTCACCGACCAGACGACGTAATAGCCGACGAAGACGGCGAGCACGAAGATCGCCAGGCGATAGACGGTGGGGTCGACCCCGCCGGTGGCGACGCTGGCGGCGATCGCCGCCTGCTCGGCGTATTTCTCGGCGAGTTCGGCCGCCTGCCGCGCCAGCACCGCCGCGGAACGGGCCTGTTCGACCGCCAGTTCGGGTGTCGGATTAGCCATTGGAGACGCTCCCCTCGACGATCGGCTCAGGCGCAAGCTTGGGCTTGGCTGCGAAATTCGGATGAATGACCGCGCCGTCGCGGGTCAGCGCAGTCGCCTTGACCAGCTCGTCGTCCCAGTTCACCGCGAGCGTCTTCTGCGTCTTGTCGACCAGCGTCTCGACGAAGGCGAAGAGGTTCTTGGCGTAGAGCTGCGAGGAGGTCGCGGCTAGCCGGCCGGGCATGTTGAGGTGGCCGACGATCTTGACGCCATTGGGCGTGACCACGGTCTCGCCCGGCTTGGCCAGCTCGCAATTGCCGCCGCGCTCCACCGCGAGGTCGACGATCACGGAACCGGCCTTCATGCTCTCGACCATCGCAG
>JBKBRD010000234.1:0-5430 GCA_046292405.1 Allobosea sp.
GCAGACGGATTACGACCTGATGGAGGCCAGGCGCGGGCTGGAGCCGGTGCTGGCTCTGATCGTCCCCCGCGCAGCCTGAGGCGCCTCAGCCCTCGGATTCCGCCGCCGCCTCCACCTTCCGCCGATACCCCGTCGCCAGCACGTAGAGCTCCGAGGAATCCGGGCGGCTGGCGGCGGGCTTCACGTTGCGCACGGTGACGAAGTCGCGCTTCAGCTCGGCCAGCAGCGCTGCGCTCTCACCGCCCTGGAACAGCTTGGCGAGAAAGAAGCCGCCCGGCGCCAGCGGCCGCCTCGTCCGTGAAAGCCATCTCGACCCGATCGACAATGCCTCGTCACTTGGAGGTCATACCGCTATGCGTTATGGTCTCGATGATCCGGAGTTTCCAGGACAGCGAGACCGAGCGGATTTGGGCTGGTCACCGGTCTCGTCGCTTGCCTGCGGATATGCAGGACAAGGCTCTGGTGAAGCTCCGTCTTCTCCATCGGGCTGCCCGGATTGAGGATTTGCTGGCGCCGCCCGGCAACCGCCTGGAAAAGCTTCGGGGCGAGCGCAGCGGTCAATATTCCATCAGGATCAACCAGCAATGGCGGATCTGCTTCAAATGGGTCGAAGGAGGCGCCGATGAAGTCGAAATCGTCGACTACCACTGACGAACTCCTGGCCAATCCACATGCTGGCCTGATCCTGCTGGAGGAGTTCCTGCAGCCTCTGGAACTCAGCCAGACGAAGTTGGCCAAAGCGATCGGTGTTCCGCCCCGTCGCATCAACGAGATCGTTCTGGGCAAGCGTGCTGTCACTGCCGACACCGACTTGCGTCTCGCCCGCTATTTTGGCTTGTCCGAAGGCTTCTTCCTCGGTTTGCAGACGGATTACGACCTGATGGAGGCCAGGCGCGGGCTGGAGCCGGTGCTGGCTCTGATCGTCCCCCGCGCAGCCTGAGGCGCCTCAGCCCTCGGATTCCGCCGCCGCCTCCATCTTCCGCCGATACCCCGTCGCCAGCACGTAGAGCTCCGAGGAATCCGGGCGGCTGGCGGCGGGCTTCACGTTGCGCACGGTGACGAAGTCGCGCTTCAGCTCGGCCAGCAGCGCTGCGCTCTCGCCGCCCTGGAACAGCTTGGCGAGAAAGAAGCCGCCCGGCGCCAGGATGGTGTGGGCGAATTCCAGCGCCGCCTCCGCCAGCCCGATGATCTTGAGGTGGTCGGTCTTCTTATGGCCGGTGGTGTTGGCCGCCATGTCGGACATCACGCCGTCGGCCCGCCCGCCGAGCCGTTGCGTCAGCAGGGCAGGGGCCGCCTCGTCCATGAAATCCATCTCGATCAGATCGACGCCGGTGATCGGATCGACCGGCAGCAGGTCGATGCCGACGATGCGGCCCTTGCCCTGCTCCAGCCCGATGCGCTTGGCCGCGATCTGGCACCAGCCGCCCGGCGCGCAGCCGAGATCGATCAGCTTCTGTCCCGTCTTCAGGAATTTGTAGCGGTCGTCCATCTCCTCGAGCTTGAACGCCGCCCGCGAGCGATAGCCGAGCTCCCGCGCCCGCTTCACATAGGGGTCGTTGAGCTGGCGCTCGAGCCAGAGCTGCGAGGAATGCTTGAGCTTCCCCGCCTTCTTCACCTTG
The DNA here is from genome assembly GCA_046292405.1 of Allobosea sp. Classification (GTDB taxonomy): domain Bacteria; phylum Pseudomonadota; class Alphaproteobacteria; order Rhizobiales; family Beijerinckiaceae; genus Allobosea. The sequence goes on from JBKBRD010000234.1 coordinate 1,620, forward strand.
ACCCGCAGGTCGCGGGCTCCGGCGACCTTGGATTTGCCGCCTGCCTTGCCGACGCTCATGCTTGGTCCATTCCTGCCGGGCTCCAATGCGCCTGTCTCGCGCGCCGCGGGACGCGGGGTCGCGAGACCAAGCGCGTCCTTAGCACGGCTCGCGGCGCAATGGTCGATCCGTCGGGAACGATCGTGCGCTTCAGCTCGGTCTGCGCCGCCACCAGGCGCGATCCTCATGCATCATCCGCAGCAGGATGCCCTCGCGCAGGCCGCGATCGGCGATGCGCACCCGGTCGCTCGGAAAAGCCCGGCGGATCGCCTCGAAGATCGCGCAGCCCGCCAGCACCAGATCGGCCCGCTCGCGCCCGATGCAGGCATTGGCCGCGCGGGCGTCGTAGTCCATGTCGATCAGCCGGTCGATCACCGTGCAGATATCCTCCTGCCGCATCCACAGCCCGTCGACGACGCGCCGGTCGTAGCGCGGCAGCTCGAGGTGGATGCCGGCGACCGTGGTGACGGTCCCGGATGTGCCGAGCAGGTGGAAATTTCGCGCCCCGCGCGCTCCGGCGGCCTTCCTGACGAAAGGCTCCAGCGCCTGGGCGCAATCCTCGACCATCTGCTCGAACAATGCGCGGCCGACATCATAGCCGCCATAGCGCTCCGCGACGGTGACGACGCCGATCGGCAGCGAGGCCCATTCCTTGATCCGCGCCGCCGGGTCGCGCGCCTCGCCGCGCCCGCCCATCCAGATGATCTCGGTCGAGCCGCCGCCGATGTCGAAGACGATCACCCCCTCCGCGGCGGGATCGGCCAGCGCGGCGCAGCCGGAGACGGCGAGCGAGGCCTCGGTGCGCTGGTCGACGATCTCGAGCTCGAGTTCGGCCTCGCGCGCCACGCGCCGCACGAAATCGAGCCCGTTGGTGGCGGCGCGGCAGGCTTCCGTCGTCACCAGCCTGGCGCGGGTGACGCCGCGCTGGCTCATCTTGCCCTGGCAGATCTTCAGCGCCTCGACGGCGCGGTCCATCGCCGCCTCGTTGAGCCGGCCGCTGGCCGCGAGCCCTTCGCCCAGCCTGACGATGCGCGAGAAGGCGTCCACCACGCGGAAGCCGTGCTGGGCCGGGCGCGCGATCAGCAGCCGGCAATTATTGGTGCCGAGATCGAGCGCGGCATAGGTGGCGGCGCTGGGGCGGGGCGAGTCGTTCTGCGCCGGATAGGCTGGCGTGGGGGAGGCGAAGGCCGACAGCGACAGACCGGCGAGGGGCAGCGCCCCAAGCCCGGCGGCGTCGCCGCCATGGCTCCTGTCGAGCGCCGCATGCGCGACGCCTCTGTCCTGCCGGTCCTCGACGGCCACGATGCGCATCCTTTCGGCAGCCGCGGATTGTTGCAACCGCGCGGCGAGACCGGGCGACATGCCCGGCTGCCTGTTCGGGACAGAGCGTAACAACAGCGCAAGCCCGGCGCCAAGCGGAACCTTTTGGCAAACCAATGGAATGAGCGACGCCTTGCCCTGGGGCCCGCTGATCGGCCAGTGTCCGGGCAGGGCCGCGATCAGCCGGCCGCCAAGGGCTAGGACCACGCCGCAATGGCAGCTCAGCGCTATATCCTCGCGATCGACCAGGGCACGACCTCCTCGCGCGCCATCGTCTTCGACGCCGGCCTCAAGCCGGTCGCCTCGGCGCAGCAGGAATATCAACAGCATTTCCCGGCCTCCGGCTGGGTCGAGCACGAGGCGGAGGATATCTGGGGCAGCGTGCTCGCCACCTGCCGGCAGGCGCTCGCCAGCGCCGGGCTGGAGGCGCAGGCCATCGCCGCCATCGGCATCACCAACCAGCGCGAGACCACGCTGGTCTGGGACCGCCGCACCGGCCGCGCCATCCACCGCGCCATCGTCTGGCAGGACCGGCGCACCGCCCCGCTCTGCGCCGAGCTCGTCGCCGGCGGCCATGAGGCGCTGGTGGCGGAACGGACCGGGCTGCGCATCGATCCCTATTTCTCGGGCACGAAGATCGCCTGGCTGCTCGACAACGTGCCCGGCGCGCGCCGCCGCGCCGAGGCCGGCGAACTCGCTTTCGGGACGGTCGACTGCTTCCTGCTGTGGCGGCTGACCGGCGGGGCCGTGCACGCCACCGACGCCACCAACGCCGCCCGCACCATGCTGTTCGACATCGCCCGCGGCGCCTGGGACCGCGAACTGCTGGCGCTGCTGAACATCCCCGCCGCCATCCTGCCGCAGGTGCGCGACTGCGCCACCCATTTCGGCGACAGCACGGCCGATCTCTTCGGCGCGCCGATCCCGATTCGCGGCATGGCGGGCGACCAGCAGGCGGCGACGATCGGCCAGGCCTGCTTCTCGCCCGGCATGGTCAAATCGACCTATGGCACCGGCTGCTTCGCTCTGCTCAACACCGGCGCCAAGCCCGTCGCGTCGAAGAATCGCCTGCTCAGCACCATCGCCTACCAGCTCGACGGCAAGCGCACCTATGCGCTGGAAGGCTCGATCTTCATCGCCGGCGCGGCCGTGCAATGGCTGCGCGACGGGCTCGGCCTGATCGGCTCCGCCGGCGAGACCGGACCGCTGGCGGACGCGGCCGACCCGGCGCAGGATGTCTATCTGGTGCCGGCCTTCGTTGGGCTCGGCGCGCCGCATTGGGACGCGCAGGCGCGCGGGGCGATGTTCGGCCTGACGCGCAACACCGGCCCGCGCGAATTCGCCCGGGCGGCGCTGGAAAGCGTCTGCTACCAGACGCTCGACCTGATCGAGGCGATGCGGGCGGACTGGCCCGGCGCCGAGGCCGGCCGCGCGATCCTGCGCGTCGATGGCGGCATGGTCGCCTCCGACTGGACGATGCAGCGTCTCGCCGACATTCTCGGTCTGCCGATCGACCGGCCCGCAGTGCTCGAGACCACGGCGCTGGGCGCGGCCTATCTCGCCGGGCTCGACGCCGGCCTGCTGCCGGAGCCCGACCGTTTCGCCGATCTCTGGCGGCTGGAGCGCCGCTTCTCCCCCGCCATGGCGCAAACCGAGCGCGACCGGAAGGTCGCAGGCTGGCGCGACAGCGTGCGCCGGACGCTGAGCGACAGCTGACCGCCAGCCGCACGAACCGCGGCGATCGCGCCTTCGCCGCCCGACCGGCCCGAGAGCCGCGCCTGCTGGTCGCGGCGCAGGAAGCGGAGCGGAAGCACGCGTTGAGCGGGAGCGGCCAAGGGCGCGGCCGGGCAGGGAGCGGAGCGTTCAGGCGCGAGGGCGGCGGCGTGTCGTCAAAGTTTCATCCAGTTGCATTCAGCGCTTGCCATCGGCCCGCGCTTTGATTAGACCGCGCCACACCAACGCGAACGCCGCAAGGCAGCGCCACGCGCCGTTGGGGGATCGTCTAACGGTAGGACCCCAGACTCTGACTCTGGTTGTCTAGGTTCGAATCCTAGTCCCCCAGCCACTCTTCAGTGGCTGATTTCGGAACAAAAATTCAGCGCCATCTCACTGTCCGGAACCGAGGCGCCCGCGCATCTCGGCCCCGCCTCGCCAGCGTTTGGAGCGCGCCTTGCGAACGCCAGGGCGCTCCGCTCGCTTGCAACTCTCCCGGTCAGCTCAAATCGGCTTGTCCAGCAGGTCCTGCAACAGCAGGTTTCTGAACGTCCGGGCGATGGTCACGGCGTAGAAGCGCTCGACGATGCCCGGCAGCGCGGCGCCGATCGCCAGCAGCCCTTGCGCCAGCTCGTCCCGGATGACGATGGGGGGCAGCACGCCCAGCCCCACGCCCTCGCGCACCAGCAGGCGCATCATCGCCATGTCGTCAACCTCGGCGGCGATGCGAAGCGTCACC
>JBKBRD010000235.1:0-5275 GCA_046292405.1 Allobosea sp.
GGCGGGCTGACCGCCGCCCCGACGCTGGAGGCGGTGGTCGCGGGCATGGATGCGGCGCAACCCGGCGCTGATGGCCCAGACGCCGCCTGGTTCGCGACGCTGTCGCGGGTGATGCGCCAGGCCTATGCCGACAGGCTGGAGGGGCTGGGCGCGGCCAAGGCGGCATCCGAGCCCGGCGACACCTGCACCACCCATCTCACCGTCGTCGATGGCGAGGGAAACCTCGTGGCGATGACCACGACGCTGCTGTCCTCGATGGGCAGCCGCTACGTCCTGCCCGGCAGCGGCGTGCTGATGAACAACGGCATGATGTGGTTCGATCCACGCCCCGGCAGCGCCAATCAGATCGCGCCCGGCGCAAGGCCGCTGTGCAATATGAGCCCGATCATCGCGACGCCGCAGGACGGGGCCTGGCCGCGCGTCGCGATCGGCGCCTCGGGCGGTCGGCGGATTCTCGCCAGCGTCTACCAGATGCTGGCCTTCACACTGGATTGCGGCGCAGATGTCGAGACGGCGGCGCATTGGCCGCGCATCGACGTCTCCGGCCCCGATTCCACCAGCGCGGATATGCGCCTGCCGGCTCAGACGCTGGAGGCGCTGGCCCAGGCCGGGCCGCTCAGCGTGGTCGAGCATGGCGTGCTGCCGATCAACTTCGCCTGCCCCAACATCATCAAGGCCGATCGCGACGGGGCCGAGGGGATCAGCGACGTGATCTCGCCCTGGTCGGCGGCGGTGGCGGCGCGGGGCTGAGCCATTCGCTTCCCTCAGCCCTCATCTGCGAGGAGCCGCGTCAGCGGCGTCTCGAAGGATGCTCCAGCAAGTGCGGGAGCCTCCTGAGGGCTGGAGGAAACCCGTCATTGCGAGCGAAAGCGAAGCAACCCAGCTCGTAGAGCACTACGCTGCCTGGGTTGCTTCGTCGCTGAAGCTCCTCGCAATGACGGGGAGGATTTCGCCCGCCTCACACCCGCTTCAAACCCCAGGGATAGGGCGCCGAGCCCTTGAGCATGCCGGTCAGCGACTTGCGATAGGCGGTCCGGATGACGAACTGGCCGAGCGGGATCGTCGCGACCTCTTCGAGCGCCAGCCGGGCCAGGGTGACGGCGGCCTTCTTTTGGCCGTCGGCGTCGGCGGCATAGAGCCACTCCTCCGCCAGCTGCTCGGCTTTCGGATTGTCCCACCAGCCGAACCAGCCCTTGGCGCCCTGGCCGCGCACCAGCAGCGACAGCGCCGGGTTGCCCCAGCCGACGGCCGGGCCGGTCGTGTGGAAAATGCTCCAGCCGCCCTTCTCGACGCTTTCGCGGCTGCCGCGACGCTGCACCACCGTGCCCCAGTCGCTGTCGGCGAGCTCGACATTCATGCCCAGCGCCTTCAGCAGCTCGGCCGTGACCTGGCCGAGCGGACCGATATCGGGGAAGTCGGTCGGGTTGATGATGACGACCTTCTCGCCCTTGTAGCCGGACTCCTTCAGCGCCGCCTTCGCCTTGTCCAGGCTCTGCGGCATCAAATCCTCCTGCTCGCCGCTGTAGTAGGGCGTGCCCCGCGGCCACAGGCTGCGGCAGCTCTGCCAGAGCGTCGCGTCGTCGCCCTGGGTGGCGTTCATGTAATCCTCCTGCTTCACCGCCATGCGCACGGCGGCGCGCACCTTCGGATTGTCGAAGGGCGGGTGCAGATGGTTGAGGCGCATGATGGCGAGACGGCCGGAGGCGTCGGTGGCCTCGCGCACGATGTCGGGGCTCTTGGCCAGCAAGGGCTGCAGATCGGCCAGCGGCCGCTCCCACCAATCGACCTCGCCCTTGATCAGGGCGGAAGCCGCCGTCGCCGGATCGGGCAGGATCTGCCATTCGACCCGCTCGAAATGCGCGAGCTTGCCGCCGGCATTGCGGCTGGCCGGTTCGGATCGCGGCTTGTAGCCGGCGAACTTTTCATAGGCCATCTTGCTGCCGGAGACATACTCGCCCGCGAGGAAGCGATAGGGGCCGGAGCCGACCATCTCCGTCACCTGCTTGTTGGCGTCGGTGACGGCCAATCGCTCCGGCATGATGAAGCAGGGCGTGTCGACCTTGGCGAGCACGTCGAGCAGCGTCGGGAAGGCGCGCGACAGCTTGATCTCGAAGCTGCGATCGTCAAGCGCGGTCCAGCTCTCGACCACCCGCGCCAGCAGCTGGCCGTAGCTGTCGCGCTGGCAGAAGCGTTTCAGGCTGGCGACGCAGTCCGCGGCCCTGACCGGTTGCCCGTCATGAAAGACCAGGCCCTCGCGCAGCTTGATGCGCCAGAGCTTGCCGCCCTCCAGAACCTCATGCCCCTCCGCCATTTGCGGCTGCGGCTTCAGCTCCATATCGGCGCCGTAGAGCGTGTCGAACACGTAGTAGCCATGGTTGTTGGTGACGGTCGCCGTGGTCCAGATCGGATCGAGCGCGCTGAGATTGGCCTGGGGCACGAATTTCAGCGTCGTCTTGCTCGCCGATTGCGCGAGAGCCGGCGCGGCGAAGCCGGGGCCGAGCAGCGCGGCGGCGGCTGTCCCCTGCAGGAATGAGCGGCGCTTCATGGTTGTCTCTCCCCGTGATGGTTCTGGTTCGCCCGGCGCCGCGCGGCGGCCGGTCGGTCAATCGAAGCCGAGGAAGCCCGGCCGGTCGCTCATCTTCGGACCCGCCATCAGCGCGGCGAGGTCGGGGACCGGCCGCGCCGTGCGCGGATCGCCGGCGAGTTCCCGCTCCAGCGCCGCCGCGACGGCCAGCACCTTGGCGTCGCCGCCGCGCGGGCCGACGATCTGCAGGCCGAAGGGCATGCCCTTGCGGTCGAGCCCGACCGGCAGCGAAATCGCGGGATGGCCGACCAGCGTCACGGCATAGGCGTTGGCCAGCCAGTGAAAGTAGCTGCGCGTCGGCTTGCCGTCGATTTCGGCGGGGTAGAGCTCGCTCCAGGGGCGCGGGCTGAGACAGACCGCAGGCGTCAGGATCACGTCGCAGCGGCTGAAGAATTGCTGCCAGTTCTGATAGATCGCCGTCTGCTGCTTCAGCGCCCGGGTGATGTCGAGCGGGCCGTAGCGCAGCCCTTCGGCGACATTGGCGCGGACATTGGGGCCGACGAGCTCGGGCGTGTCGCGCACCCGCTCATGGAACGCTGCGAGGAAGGAGAGGGCGCGCAGCACCTCGAAACTCTCATCCGCTCCTGTGCAATCGGGCGTCGCCGTCTCCGCCTCGGCGAAGAGATGGCTGAACAGCCCGGTTTTCTCGGCGAAGACCTCGCGGATATGGCGCTCGGTCGGGGCGAAGCCGAAATCGGGCGTCAGCGCCACTTTCAGCGAGGCAAGGTCGCAAGCGGCCGGCGCGGCGAAATCCTCGGCGCGGCGCACGCGCTGGCCGTGGATGGTGGTGGCGAGCGGATCGGTCGCGTCGTCGGAGACCATGGTCGACAGCAGCAGGCAGAGATCGGGCACGGTGCGCGCCATCGGGCCCAGCACGGAGAGCGGATTCCAGCCGAAGGGCCGCTTGTCGCTGGGGACCAGCCCGGGCGAGGGCCGGAAGCCGACGACGCCGTTGAAGGCGGCGGGGTTGCGCAGCGAACCGCCAGTGTCCGAGCCGGTCGCGATCGGAACCATGCCGGCCGCGAGCGCGACGCCCGATCCGCCCGAAGAGCCCGCCGCCGAGCGGTTGGGGTCGAACGGGTTGCCCGTCGCTCCATAGACGGCGTTGCGCGTGTTGGCCCCGGCGCCCCATTCCGGCGTGTTGGTCTTGCCGAGGATGATCGCTCCGGCCGCGCGGACGGAGGCGACGATGCCCTGGTCCCGGTCGGGCACGAAATCACGGAAGAGCGGGCTGCCATAGGTGGTGCGCAAGCCCGCGACGTTCTCGAGATCCTTGATGCCGATCGGCAGCCCGTGCAACGCCGGCAACGGGTCGCCGCGCATCGTCGCGGCGTCGGCCGCCCTGGCGGCGCTGAGGGCGCGGGCGTCGTCGCGGGCGACCATGGCGTTGAGCGCGGGATCGACGGCGTCGATGCGCGCGCTGCAGCTCTCCAGCAATTCGACGGCCGAGAGTTTCTTGGCGCCGATCAGCCGGCGGGCGGCGACGGCCGAGAGATCGCAGGGTTGGGTCAAGGGCTCTCTCGCAATTCACCGGCAGCGGGCGTGATATATGAAACCCGCTCTCTTCAATGCGCAAGCGCCCGCTGCAATCTTGTCAGATTACCGCATCTGCAACAGATGGGACTGCAAAACCGGCGCAGCCTCAGCTAGAAGCGCCGCAGCCTGCAGCCGGATGATTGCGCCTCGATGTCCGAAATCCCTGTCGACACCGTCTTCGACCTCGCCGTGATCGGCGGTGGCGTCAATGGCTGCGGCATCGCGCGCGATGCGGCCGGGCGCGGCGCCTCCGTCATCCTGTTCGAGCAGAACGACCTCGCCAGCGCCACATCCTCGGCCTCGACCAAGCTGGTCCATGGCGGGCTGCGCTATCTCGAACATTACGAGTTCCGGCTGGTGCGCGAAGCGCTGATGGAGCGCGAAGTGCTGTGGCGTCTGGCCCCGCACATCATCTGGCCGCTGCGTTTCGTGCTGCCGCATCATCGCGGCCTGCGTCCGGCCTGGCTGCTGCGCCTGGGTCTGTTTCTCTACGACCACATCGGCGGGCGCAAATTGCTCCCCGCGACGCGCACGCTCGACCTCGGCCATGACGAAGCCGGCAAACCGCTGAAGGGCGAGGACCGCAAGGCGTTCGAATATTCCGACTGCTGGGTCGAGGATGCGCGTCTGGTGGCGTTGAACGCCGCCGATGCGGCCAGTCGCGGCGCGCGGATCAGGACACGGACGAAGGTCGTCGCGGCCGATCGCGACGGCGCTGTCTGGCGGGTCGCGAGCGAGAGCGCCGGTCGGCGCGAGACGATCCGCGCCAGGGCGCTCGTCAATGCGGCCGGGCCCTGGGTCGGCGACGTGCTCGGCGGCGTGGTGCGCTCCAACACCCGCGCCGCGGTGCGGATGGTGCAGGGCAGCCATATCGTGGTGCCGAGGCTCTATGAGCACGAGCGCTGCTACATCTTCCAGAACGCCGACGGCCGGATCATCTTCGCCATCCCCTATGAGCGCGACTTCACCCTGATCGGCACCACCGACCGCGATTATCGCGGCAATCCCGCCGATGTCGCCGCCACCCCCGAGGAGATCGCCTATCTCTGCGCGGCCGCGAGCGAGTATTTCGCCAGGCCGGTGACGGAAGACAGCGTGGTCTGGACCTATTCCGGGGTGCGCCCGCTCTATGACGACGGCGCCAGCAAGGCGCAG
>JBKBRD010000236.1:0-5269 GCA_046292405.1 Allobosea sp.
CTTCTACGGCTCGTTCATGCATCTGTGGCGGCGCCTCGCCCCTCGCTTCCCGACCGAGGTGGTGCCGGGCGTCACCGGCATGTCGGGCGCCTGGGTGAAGGCGCAGGCGCCGATCACCTGGGGCGACGACATCCTGACCGTGCTGCCGGGTCCGCTGCCGGAAGCGGAGCTTGCCCGACGCCTGGCCGACACCGACGCCGCCGTGATCATGAAGCTCGGCCGCAACCTGCCCAAGGTCAGGCGCGCGCTCGAGGCGGCCGGGCTGATCGCCCGCGCCATCTATGTCGAGCGCGCCACCATGCAGGGCCAGGCGATCATCCGCCTGGCCGAGAAACCCGATGACGAGGCGCCCTATTTCTCGATGGTGCTGGTTCCGGGCGAGGGGCGGCGGCTGTGAGCGGCGGCTCGCTCGCCATTGTCGGGCTCGGCCCCGGCGGCCCGCATTGGCTGACGCCGGCGGCGCAAACAGCGCTCGACCGCGCCACCGACCTGATCGGCTACGGCCCCTATCTCGACCGCGTGCCGGAGCGGCCGGGCCGGATCAAGCACGGCTCGGATAATCGCGTCGAACTGCAGCGCGCGGCGCATGCGCTGCGGCTGGCGGCGGACGGGCGCGATGTCGCGGTGGTCTCGGGCGGCGATCCCGGCGTCTTCGCCATGGCGGCGGCGGTGTTCGAGGCGCTGGAGGCCGGCGATCCCGCTTGGCTGGCGATCCCGATCATCGTCGAGCCCGGCGTCACCGCCATGCTCGCAGCCGCGGCCAAGGCCGGCGCGCCGCTGGGCGGGGATTTCTGCGCGATCTCGCTCTCGGACAATCTCAAGCCCTGGGAGGTCGTGACGGCCCGGCTCGAAGCCGTGCTTTCGGCGGATTTCGTCATCTGCCTGTACAACCCGATCTCGAAGGCCAGGCCCTGGCAGCTCGGCGCGGCGCTGGCGCTGGCGGCGAAGCATCGCCCCGCGCAGACGCCGGTGATGTTCGCGCGCGCCGTCGGGCGGGCGGACGAGGCGCTGCGCATCCTGCCGCTGTCGGAGGCGAAGGCCGAGATGGCGGATATGGCGACGCTGGTGCTGATCGGCGCTTCGACCACGCGGCTGATCGCGCGGCCGGGCCTGGCGCCGATCGTCTACACGCCGCGCTCGGTGACGAAGAGCCCCTGCGCCACCAGCCAGGGCAGGACCTGATCGATATGGTCGACGCTCTCGACATCGGGCTTGGGCGGGCGCTCGACCATGATCACCGGCAGGCCGAGGCGGCGCGCCGCGATCAGCTTGGCGGCGGTGGCGTCGCCGCCGGAATTCTTGGTGACGAGGATCTCGACGCCCTCACGGCGCATCAGCGCCTCCTCCTCGTCGATCAGGAACGGGCCGCGCTGCTGCAGCACGGTGACGTCGTGCAGCGGCAGCCTGTCGCCGATCGGCTCGATGACGCGCACCAGATAGCGATGGCGCGGCGAATCGGCGAAATGCGGCAGCTCCAGCCGGCCGACCGTGAGGAAGACGCGGCGCGGCTCCTGGCCGAGCGCGGCGACCGCCGCCTCCATGTCGAGCACGCTGGTCCATCGGTCTGCGGGACCCGGCGTCCAGGGCTTGCGCCGGATGGCGAGCAGCGGCACGCCTTCCGCCTTGCAGGCGGCCTGCGCATGATAGGGCATGATCGCTGCGAAGGGGTGGGTGGCGTCGACCACGGCGATGATGCCCTCATCGACGAGATAGCGCCGCAGCCCGTCGATGCCGCCGAAACCGCCGCTGCGCACCGGCAGATTCGTGGGTCGCGGGTCCGATGTGTGGCCGGCCAGCGAAATGATGGCGCGGATGTCCGGGGCCTGCTCAGCGAGATGCTGGTCAAGCGCGACAGCTTCGCTCGTTCCGCCGAGGATGAGGACGGTCATGCCTATGTTCTCGCCTGAAACGGCCGGGCTGTCGAGCGGCGCTGTGCGACCCTGGCTCAGCCTCGTCGGCCTCGGCGAGGACGGGAGGGCAGGCCTGTCAGCGGCGGCGCTGGCCGCGGTCGAAGCCGCCGCGCTGGTGGTCGGCGGGGCGCGGCATCTCGAGCTGATCGGGCCGGTGACGGCGCAGACCATGGCATGGCCGAGCCCGCTCGGCGATGCGTTTCCGGCGCTGCTGGAACGGCGCGGCCAGCCTGTCTGCGTGCTCGCCTCCGGCGACCCGTTCCATTACGGCGTCGGCGTGCAACTGGCGGCTCTGGTTCCGGCCGGCGAGATCACGGCCTATCCGCAACCCTCTTCCTTCGCGCTCGCCTGCGCCAGGCTGGGCTGGGCGCAGCAGGATTGCGCGCTGGCGTCGCTGCATGGGCGGGCGTTGGAGCGGATCATCCCGCATCTGCAGCCCGGAAGGCGCGTGCTCGCCCTGTCCTGGGACGGGACCACGCCCAGCCGCCTCGCGGAACTGCTGCGCGCGCGCGGCTTCGGGGCCTCGCGGCTGACGGTGCTGGAAGCGCTCGGCGGTCCGCGCGAGCGCATCAGCAGCGTGACGGCGCAGGATTTCGCCCTGGGCGAGATCGATCCCTTGAATCTCGTGGCGCTGGAGCTGGTCGCTGCGGCTGACGCCCGCGTGCTGCCGCTGTCCTGCGGACTCGACAATGACTGGTTCGCCCATGACGGGCAGCTGACCAAGGCCGACATCAGGGCGATCACGCTTTCGGCCCTGCAGCCCCGCGCCGGCGAACTGCTCTGGGATGTCGGCGCCGGCTCGGGTTCGATCGGGCTGGAATGGTGCCTGCGTCATCCGGCCAACCGGGCCATCGCCTTCGAAGAACGCTCGGAGCGAGTGGAGCGCATCGCCGCCAATCGGCTGGCGCTGGGGGCGCTGCCGGTGACGGTCGTGGCTGGCCCCGCCCCCTCCAGCCTGTCCGGACAGGCTGCGCCCGATGCGGTGTTCATCGGCGGCGGCATCGCCGACGCGGGCGTGTTCGAGGCCGCCTTTGCAGCGCTGAAGCCGGGCGGGCGGCTCGTCGCCAATGTCGTGACGCTGGAGGGCGAGGCGCGGCTGGCCGCGCTGTTCAGGCAGCATGGCGGCAGCCTGCGCCGGATCGGCCTCGCCCATCTCGACCGCGTCGGGAGCATGCATGGCTGGCGCAGCGCGATGCCGGTGACGCAATGGCGTCTGGTGAAGCCATGAGCGGCGCGGTGATCGCGGGAATCGGCTTGCGGCCGGGCACGCAGGCGCAGGAGATCGAGGCCTGCCTGCAGCAGGCGCTGGTCGCGGCGGGCTTGGGCGAAAGCGCGGTGACGCGCATCGCGACGTTGCAGGCGCGGGTCGGGGAACCGGGGCTGGAAGCCGTCGCTTTGCGCCTCGCCTGCGCCATTGCGGGCATACCGGATGAGGCGCTGAAAGGGTTCGAAGCCGGTTGCGCGACGCGTTCGACCCGCATCAGCGCGCTTTACGGCGTCGGATCGGTGGCGGAAGCGGCGGCGCTCGCCGCGGCCGGCCCCGGCGGGCGGCTGATCCTGCCGCGCATCGCCACAGCCCGCGTCACCTGCGCCCTGGCGAGGAGCGCGGCATGACCGTTCATTTCATCGGCGCGGGACCGGGCGCGGTTGATCTCATCACCCTGCGCGGACGCGATCTCATCGCCGCCTGCCCGGTCTGCCTCTATGCCGGTTCGCTGATTCCGCAGGCCATGCTGGGCTGGTGCCCGCCGGATGCGCGGATCGTCGACACGGCGCCGCTCGATCTCGACGCGATCATCGCCGAGATGCAGGCGGCGCATCGGGCCGGGCAGGATGTGGCGCGGCTGCATTCCGGCGATCTCTCGATCTGGAGCGCGACCGGCGAACAGATGCGCCGGCTCGACCGGCTCGGCATTCCCTACAGCGTGACGCCCGGCGTGCCCGCCTTCGCGGCGGCGGCCGCAGCGCTGAAGCGCGAGTTGACCCTGCCCGGCCTGGCGCAATCGCTGGTGCTGACGCGCACCTCGGGCCGCGCCTCCGCCATGCCCGAGCGCGAGAGGCTGGCCGCCTTCGCCGCCACGGGGGCGACGCTCGCCATCCATCTCTCGATCCACGTCGTCGAACAGGTCGTCGCGGAACTGACGCCGCATTACGGCCCGGACTGCCCCATCGCCATCGTGTTCCGCGCCTCCTGGCCCGATGAGCGCGTTCTGCGCGGCACGCTCGCCAGCATCGCCGCGCAGGCGCGAGAGGCCGGGCTGGAGCGCACTGCGCTGATCCTGGTCGGTCCAGCGCTCGCGGCCGAGCAATTCGGCGAAAGCGCGCTGTATTCAGCCGGCTATGATCGCCGCTTCCGGCCTGGAGGCGGGGTCTGATGTCAATCCGGCTTGCGGAACGGGGTGCGCGCCAGAAGCCCGCCCTCGCGGTCGAAGATCGCGATTTCGAGCTCGGCCTCGGCGTCGAGCGTGCGCGACGCGCGCCGCCAGGCATGGTCGGCGACGACAGCGGCGAGGTCGACGCCCTCGGCCTGCGCCCGTCGCAGCACCTCCAGCGCCGTATTGGCCTGCGGCGCCCATTGCGCCAGCGCCTCGCTGCCGCCGGCCTCGCGAATGCGCTGCGCCAGCCAGGCGAGATCGACCGGGCCGGCGCGCGAGTGCAGATCGAGCATGCCCTGTCCGAGCTTGACCATCTTGGCGAAGCCGCCGGCGACCGTGACCCTGCCGACCGGGTGGGCGCGCAGATATTTCAGCATGCCGCCGGCGAAATCGCCCATGTCGATCAGCGCCTGCTCGGGCAGACCGTGCAACGCGCGCACCGCGGCCTCAGAGGTTGCGCCGGTGGCGCCTGCGACATGGCGCAGCCCGGCGGCGCGGGCGACGTCGATGCCGCGATGGATCGAATGAATCCAGGCGGCGCAGGAGAACGGGATGACGATGCCCGTCGTCCCGAGGATCGAGAGCCCGCCGAGAATGCCGAGGCGGGGGTTCATCGTCTTCTGCGCGATCGCTTCGCCGCCGGGAATCGAGACGGTGACGGTGACGTCGTGCGGGCCGCCGGCCTGCGCCTGCGCCTCGGTCAGAGCCTGGCGGATCATCTCGCGCGGCATCGGATTGATCGCGGGTTCGCCGACCGGCAGCGGCAGCCCGGGCAGGGTCACGGTGCCCACTCCCTCGCCGGCGCGAAACAGGACGCCGGAACCGGCCGGGGCCGGCCCGACCGAAGCGATGACGAGCGCGCCATGGGTGACGTCGGGATCGTCGCCGGCATCCTTGACGATGCCCGCCTGCGCGCCCTCGCGCGAGCCTCGATGATGGGCGAGCGCGAAGGCCGGCTGCTGCCCGCCGGGCAGGGTGATCGTC
>JBKBRD010000237.1:0-5266 GCA_046292405.1 Allobosea sp.
GATACCGGTTGATGGACCAGATGATGCGACAAAACAAAGAGATAGAGCGGCCGATCTGATTCAGTCAGATCGGCCGCTCTAGGGCAGGCTGACGCCCTCAGACGCCCGCCTGCCGCTTCACGTAAGCCGCGATCTCGGCATGCGTCGCGAACCAGACATCGCCTCTGTCCTTGGCGTGGCGGATCAGCTTTTCCAGGATCCAGAAGCGCGAGCGATAGGTGATGACATGCGGGTGCATGGTCAAAAGGAACAACCCGCCGGCCTCATATGCGCCGTCGAATTCGCGCCGGAAGATGTCGAACACCGTCTCGGGCGCCGTATAGGGCCGCAGCGCCTGGAAGCGGTTCATGTTGAAATAGACCGCGTCGTCGCGGATCCACTCGACCGGCAGCTCGACCATGCCGGTCGCTTCGCCCTTGTCGATCAGCTCATAGGGGTCGTCATCGGCGAAGAGCGAGGAATCGTAGAGCAGGCCGAGCTCGCGCTCCACCGCCAGCGTCACCTCGGAGAAATCCCAGGACGGGGTGCGCATCCCCACCGGGCGCACGCCGGTCACCTGTTCCAGCGTATCGGCGGCGCGCAGATGCAGCTCGCGCTCATTGGCGGGCGGCACCTGCGTGTTGACCTCGTGAATCCAGCCATGCAGCCCGATCTCGTGGCCTTCCGCGATCACCCGGCGCTGCTCGTCGGGATAGAGCAGGGCGGTGACCGCCGGCACGAAGAAGCTGGCGCGGATGTCCTCGCGCTTCATCAGTTCGAGAATGCGCGGCATGCCGACGCGGTTGCCATATTGCCCCCAGGACAGCCGCCCCACCGATTTGCCGCCATCGCGCAGCTCATTGGTCTCGTGGTCGACGTCGAAGGACAGGGCGACGGCGCAGCGCGCCCCGCCGGGCCAGCTCTGCGGCTTCAGATTGCGGCCGGCGCGGACGAGGTCGACCTTGGCGCGCCAGGTCTCTTCCGGCCACTGCCAGGGTTCGAGAACGGTGTCGGTCATCGGCGGGATTCCTCAACCTTGCGGGAAGGGGGCGAAATGGCAGGCGCTCTCGCGGCCGGGCAGGACATGGCGCAACGGCGGCCGCTCCTGCCGGCAGATCGGTTGGACCAGCGGGCAGCGCAGATGGAAATGGCAGCCCGGCGGCGGCGCCAGCGGCGAGGGCAGCTCGCCCGCGATCGGCTTGAAGGCGGTGGTCTCATGGTCGTCGAGCAGCAGCTTCGGCACGGAATCGAGCAGCGCCTGGGTGTAGGGATGCTGGGGTGCGGCATAGACCGCCTGCGTCTCGCCGAGCTCGACGATACGGCCGAGATACATGATCGCGACCCGGTCGCAGAGATGGCGGACGACGCCGAGATCATGGCTGATGAACAGCATGGTCAGGTTGAGTTCGCGCCGCAGCTTCAGGAACAGGTTGATGATCTGCGCCTGGATCGAGACGTCGAGCGAGGCGACCGGCTCGTCGCAGACCAGCATGTCCGGCTGCATGGCGAGCGCGCGCGCAATCGCGATGCGCTGGCGCTGGCCGCCTGAGAACTGGTGCGGATAGCGCGCGGCGAAGCTCGGATCGAGCCCCACAGTCGTCAGCCAGCGCCCGACATAGTCGCGCGCCTGCGCCCTTGTCGTCAGCCCATGCGCGATCGGCCCCTCGGCGACGGTGTCGCCGACCTGCATGCGCGGATCGAGCGAGGCGAAGGGGTCTTGGAAGATCATCTGCACGCGCGTCGTGGTCTTGCGCCGGCGCGGCCCGGCCGACATCACCGGCTCGCCCGCGACCGATGTCGTGCCCTCGCTCGGCGGCAGGATGCCGGCGACGACACGGCCGAGCGTCGATTTCCCGCAGCCGGATTCGCCGACGAGGCCGAGCGCCTCGCCCTTGGCGATGGCGAGCGAGACCCCGTCCACCGCATGCGTCACGCGGGCGTCGATGGACTGGCCGAGCTTGCTGGCGATCTTGTCGCCGAAGGAAATGCGCGGCGCAAACCGCCGCGAGACATTGCGGATGTCGAGGAAGGCGTCGGTCATGGCGCGGCCTCCAATCCGAGCGGGTGGTGGCAGCGATGCTGGCGCAGCCCTTCGCTCACCAGCGCCGGCATGGCGAGGCAGGCGTCGTCGGCGCGCGGGCAGCGCGGCGCGAAGGCGCAGCCCGGCGGCAGCGACAGCAGCGAGGGCGTCGTGCCGGGGATCTGCACCAGATCCTTGCCCGGCTCGGCGCGGGCGGGCAGCGAGTCGAGCAGCCCCCGCGTATAGTGGTGGCGCGGGTTGCGCAGCACGGCCGCCGTCGGCCCGGCCTCGACGATGCGCCCGGCATACATCACGGCGATGCTGTCGGCGAGCGAGGAGACGGTGGCGAGGTCATGGCTGATCCAGATCAGCGCCATGCCGAGATCGGCGACGAGCCCGCGCATTTCGGCCAGGATCTGCGCCTGGATCGAGACGTCGAGCGCCGTGGTCGGCTCGTCGGCGATCAGCAGGGCGGGGTCGTGCAGCAGCGCGATGGCGATGGCGACGCGCTGGCGCATGCCGCCGGAGAATTCGTGCGGATAGGCCTGCAACCGCCGCGCCGCATCGGGAATGCCGACACGGGTCAGCACCGCGACGCTGCGCTCGCGGGTGCGCTGCTCGCCGCTGACGCCATGGGCTTCCAGCGCCATGCGCATCTGGTCGCCGATGGTGACGACCGGGTTGAGCGTGGTCGCGGGGTCCTGGAACACCATGGCGATCTTGCGCCCGCGCAGAGTGCGCAGCTGCGACGGCTTGAGCTTGACCAGATCCTGTCCGTCGAAGCGCACCGCGCCCGAGACGATGCGGCCGGGCGGGTCGATCAGCCCCAGCAGCGAGAAGCCGGTGACGCTCTTGCCGGAACCGGATTCGCCGACCAGCCCCATGACTTCGCCGCGCTTCAGCGAAAACGAGACGCCGTCGACGGCCTTGACCACGCCGGCGCGGGTGAAGAAGTGCGTTGCAAGGTTGTCGACGTCGAGAAGGTTGGCGCTCATGGCGACTTCCTCCGCCCGTCATTGCGAGGAGCGCAGCGACGAAGCAACCCAGGGGGAGGAAGAGCGCTTCGAAGCGGATTTGCTTCGCTGCGCTCGCAAGGACGGTTGGCCCGCTGCCTCATCGCTTCAGCCTCGGATTGACCTGGTCGCGGATCTGGTCGCCGACGAGGTTGATGGCGACGATCAGCACGATCAGCGCGATGCCGGGATAGATCGAGATCCAGTAGCGCCCCGAAAGCATGTACTGGAAGCCGTTGGCGATCAGCATGCCCAGAGAGGGCTCCGTCACCGGCAGCCCGACGCCGAGGAAAGACAGCGTCGCCTCGAGTGCGATCGCATTGGCCACCTGCACGGTCGCGACGACGATCAGCGGCGGCAGGCAATTGGGCAGGATATGGCGGAACACCACCTGCCACCCCGGCAGGGGCGTCGAGAGCGCCGCCTCGACATAGTCCTTGCCGCGCTCGGCCGAGGCCGCGCCATGGGCGGTGCGGGCGAAATAGGCGTATTGCGCGGCGACCAGCGCGGTGATCAGCTGCGCCTTGCCCTGGCCCAGCATGGCCGAGAGCACCAGCGCCAGCAGGATGGCGGGGAAGGCGAGCTGCAGGTCGATGACCCGCATGATGAACGCCTCCCAGCGCCCGCCGACATAAGCCGCGCCGAGCCCGAGCGAGACCCCGACGACGAAGGCGACCGAGCCTGCGATCAGCCCCATCTGCAGCGAGATGCGCAGGCCGTAGAGAATGGCCGAGAGCAGGTCGCGGCCCTGGGCGTCGGTGCCGAGCCAATGGGTGAAACCGGCCGAGCCGACGAAACCGGGCGGGCGGCGCGCATCCATCAGCGCGAGATTGGCGAGGTCGTAGGGGTTCTGCGGCGCCACCAGCGGCGCCAGAACCGCGACGCCGACGATCAGCACGACGACGACGAGCGCGGCAAACGCGGTCCGGCTCTCGCGGAACTCGGCCCAGAAGCGGGCGATGGGGGATGACGAAGCGCTCATGCCCGCGCCTTTCTCAGGCGCGGATCGAGCCCGACATAGGCGAGATCGACCAGGAAGTTGATGGTGATGAAGACGAAGGCGACGAGCATCAGATAGGCGACCATCACCGGCCGGTCGAGCGAAGTGATGGAATCGATGATCAGTTTGCCGATGCCGGGCCAGGAGAAGATCGTCTCCGTGACGACGGCGAAGGCGAGGGTCGAGGCGAATTCCAGCCCGAACACCGTGACGATGGGGATGGCGATCAGCCGCAAGACATGGCGGCGCAACACGGTCCACTCCGACAGCCCGGCGGCGCGGGCGAATTTGACGGTGTCGGTCAGCATCACCTCGCGCGTGCCCGCCCGCGCCAGCCGCGTCATCAGGGCGAGCTTGAAGAAGGCGAGGTTGAGCGCCGGCAGCAGCAGATGGCTGAGCCCGTTGAGGGTCAGGAAGCTCCATTCGACGCCGAACAGACTCGCCGTTTCGCCGCGCCCCCCGGCCGGCAGCCATTGCAGCTCGACCGCGAAGGTGATGATCAGCACCAGCCCGATCCAGAAGGTCGGCACCGAAAAGCCAAGGATCGAGACGGCCATGATGATCTTGGCCGGGATCCCGTCCGGCCGGTAGCCGGCATAGATGCCGGCGGGAATGCCGATCAGCGCCGCGCCGCAGACGGCGGCCAGCGTCAGCTCCAGCGTCGCCGGCAGCCGCGACAGGATCAGCTCGAGCACCGGCATGCCGAAGACGAAGGAACGGCCGAAATCGCCCTGCAGGATGCGGCCGAGAAAGGTCAAATACTGCTCGTGCAACGGCCGGTCGAGCCCGTAGCGGGCAATCGTGTCCAGCCTGATCTGCTGGGTGACGTCGGGGCCTATCAGCACGTCGATCGGGTTGCCGATCGCATAGACGCCGGTGAAGACCAGCGCCGACATCACCAGCATCACGGCAAGCGCCTGCACCAGCCGCTCGATCACATGCCCTAGCATGGCGAAAGCCCCGCAGCAGCCGCACCGGTCACGGCCAGTCCTCCACCATGGTGGCGCGGGTCTCCTCGACGCCGACGCGCCAGAGATCGAGCATCTCCGTGTCGGGGCGCTGGTACAGGCCGAGGAAATTGCCGTCGCCCAGGATCTCCCGCTTTTTCGCCGGGTTGGCGGCCTGGTAGAGCGCGGGGTTGAAGGGCGGCTTCGCGGCGTCGGGCATGGTGACGCCTTCGAGCCGCGTCCAGGGGAAGTTTTCCATCCATGACGCATGGGAGGCGGCCGGATCGACCGCCTTGACCGCCTGCTG
>JBKBRD010000238.1:0-5262 GCA_046292405.1 Allobosea sp.
TTTTTGGCCGCATCGCTGGGCCAGTGAAGCATGATGTCGCTTCAGGCCTTGCGCCAGGAGCGACGCTGCGCGTCTGAAAGGACCCCTATGGAACTGCTCTCCTCTTCGAAAGCCTTCGGCGGCTCGCAACGGGTCTATCGCCATCAAAGCAGCGCCTGCGACTGCCCGATGAACTTCGCGATCTTCCTGCCGCCGCAGGCCGAGGAGGGCCCGGTTCCGGTGCTCTGGTATCTCTCGGGCCTGACCTGCTCGCACCAGAACGTCATGGACAAGGGCGAGTACCGGGCCGCCGCCAGCGCCAATGGCGTCGCCATCATCTGCCCCGACACCAGCCCGCGCGGCGAGGGCGTGCCCGATGAGCCGGACAATTGGCAGTTCGGCGTCGGCGCCGGCTTCTATCTCGACGCGACGCAGGCGCCCTATGCGCGCAACTACCGCATGGAGAGCTATGTCCGGGACCAGCTGCCGGCGCTGGCGGCCGAGCATTTTCCGCTCGACATGACGCGCCAGGGCATTTTCGGCCATTCCATGGGCGGTCATGGCGCCATCACGCTGGCGCTCAAGAATCCCGAACGCTACGCCTCGGTCTCGGCCTTCGCGCCAATCAGCCAGCCTTCGACCGCCGGCTGGTCGCGGCCCGCTTTCGAGAAGTTTCTCGGCGCCGACGAAGCGTCGTGGCGCGCCTACGACTCCACCGCCCTCATCGCCGACGGCCACCGCATCAAGGATCTGCTGGTCGATCAGGGCACGGCGGATGGCTTTTTGCAGGAGGGGCTGCGGCCCTGGTTGCTAGAGATCGCCTGCGCCCAGGCCGGCATCCCGCTCGAGCTGACGATGCGCGAGGGCTACGACCACTCCTACAACTTCGTCTCGACCTTCATGGCGCAGCACATCGCCTGGCATGCCGAGCGGCTGCGGGCCTGAGCGCCGCGTCGAGGCCGCGCCCGCCGAAACCGAAGCCCGTCGATTGCGTTGTTCTGTCGCACCGCCATCGAGCGCTGCGCGCAGGATACGGCCATGACCAACGCCATCGACAGCATCACCGACCGTTCGCTCTTCACCCGCCTCTCCCAGACCACGGCGCGCTGGGCCGGCAAGCCGCAGACCTTCTTCGTGGCGCTGGGCGTGATCGTCGTCTGGGGCCTGTCGGGCCCCTTCTTCGGCTTCAACGACACCTGGCAGCTGGTGATCAACACCTCGACCACCATCGTCACCTTCCTGATGGTCTTCATCATCCAGAACAGCCAGAATCGCGACACCGCCGCCATGCAGATCAAGCTCGATGAGCTGATCAGCAACATGAAGGGCGCGCGCGAGGAATTGCTCGACCTCGAGGAGCTCGACGAGGACAAGATCGAGGGCATCCGCGACGAGTTCGAGAAGCGCGCCAAGTCCGCCCGCGACGGCCGGCCGATCGGCGACTGCTGACTCAGACGACCGCCGTCAATCCGCCATCGACCATGAGAAGATGACCGTTGACGTAGTCGGACGCCGCCGACGACAGGAAGATGGCGGCGCCGACGAGCTCCCTGGTCTCGCCCCAGCGTCCGGCCGGCGTCCGGGTCTTCACCCAGGTCGAGAAGGCCTCGTCCGCGAGCAGCGCCTTGTTGATCTCGGTCGTGAAATAGCCGGGGCCGATTGCGTTGGCCTGGATGTTGTGCTTGCCAAGTTCGGCCGCCAGCCCGCGCGTCATCATCTTCACCGCGCCTTTGGAAGCAGTGTAGGGGATGATGGTGGCGCGGCCGAGCTCGCTCATCACCGAGCCGATGCTGATTACCTTGCCGCGCTGGCGCGGCAGCATCCGCCGCGTCACCGCCTGGGTCACGTAGAACACCGAATGCAGATTGGTCGCCATCACCTCGTGCCAGCCCTCGATCGGGAACTCGGTGAACGGCGCTCGCTTCTGCATGCCGGCATTGTTGATCAGGATATCGATCGGCCCGATCTCGGCTTCGATCATCGCAATGGCGGCTTCGACCGCCTTGTGATCGGTCACGTCGAAAGGCGCGACGGAGACCTTGCGGCCTGCCGCCGCGATCGTCTCGGCGGCACGTTCGAGCTTGCTCCTGTCGCGCCCGTTCAGCACCACATGCGCGCCGGCTTCCGACAGCCCCTCCGCGATGGCGAGCCCGATGCCCTGGCCCGAACCGGTGATGAGGGCGATCTTGCCGGCCAGGCTGAACAGCGACAAAGACATGGCGTTTCTCCGGTTCGCGCTGAGGCGGCGCAGATTGGGTTTGCCTCCACCGCTGCCTGTTCGGTAAGCATCTTTCAATCGATTAGACAAGACAGACCACGGCTTTCGCACTCACCGATCCGATCATCCGCGACGGCACGCCGGCAGCGGCGCTAAAGACGGATGGGACCAGCGATCGCGCCGGCCAGAAACAGGGAGCATCGCCATGCGCGCCGTCGTCATCCACGCCGAGAAGGATCTGCGGGTCGAGCCGACGACGGCCCCTGAGCTCGGTCCGCTCGATGTGCGCGTGCGCATCGAGGCCGGCGGCATCTGCGGCTCCGACCTGCATTATTATCTGCATGGCGGTTTCGGCACGATCCGGGTCAGGGAGCCGATGATCCTCGGCCATGAGATCGCCGGCACGGTCGAGGCGGTGGGCAAGGAGGTCAGCCGCGTCAGGCCGGGCGACCGCGTCGCCGTCAATCCCAGCCGCTCCTGCGGGCGCTGCCGCTACTGCCAGTCCGGCCAGCAGCAGCATTGCACGGACATGCTCTTCTACGGTTCCGCCATGCGCTTTCCGCATGTGCAAGGCGGCTTCCGCGATGTTCTCGTGGTCGAAGAGCGCCAGGCGGTGAAGGTCGCAGCCGGCGTCAGCGCCGCGATGGCGGCCTTTGCCGAGCCGCTTTCGGTCTGTCTTCACGCCGTCAAGCGCGCCGGGCCGCTCCTGGGCAAGCGCGTGCTGGTCACCGGCTCGGGGCCGATCGGCATCCTCACCATCATCGCGGCCAAGGCGGCCGGCGCGGCTGAGATCGTGGCGACCGACGTCGTCGACGGTCCGCTGCCGACGGCGCTGAAGATGGGCGCCGCCCGCGCGCTCAACGTCATGGCCGAGCCGGAACTGCTGAAGGCGGATTACGGCGCGGAGAAAGGCGCTTTCGACGTGATGTTCGAGGCCTCGGGCAACCAGCATGCGCTGACCGGCGCTTTTGAAGTGCTGCGGCCGGGCGGGATCATCGTGCAGATCGGCGTCGGCGGCAATTTCACCTTGCCGATGAATGTGCTCGTCGCCAAGGAATTCGACCTGCGCGGCTCCTTCCGCTTCCACGAGGAGTTCGACTGGGCCGTCCGCATGATCGGCTCGGGCGCGATCGATCTTGCGCCGCTGCTCACGGCCTCGATCCCGGTGGAGCGCGCAGTCGAGGCGTTCGAGCTTGCTGCCGACAAGTCGAAAGCGATGAAGGTGCAGCTCGCCTTCACCTGAGTCCGGGGCTCAGAACAATCCCTCGATCCGCCCCTGCGCATCGATGTGGATGCGCTCGGCCGCGGGCGTCCGCGGCAGGCCGGGCATGGTCATGATGTCACCGCAGATCGCGACGACAAAGCCGGCCCCCGCCGACAACCGGACCTCGCGCACCGGCACGATATGCCCGCTCGGCGCGCCACGCAGCGTCGGGTCGGCCGAGAAGCTGTATTGCGTCTTGGCGACGCAGACCGGCAGCGCGCCGTGGCCCGCGGCCTCGAGCTCGGCGAAGCGGGCGCGCACCTTGGCGTCGGCGGAGAGGCCGGCCGCGCCATAGATCTCGCGCGCGATGGTTTCGAGCTTGTCCCAGAGCGGCAGCGCATCGGGATAGAGCGGCGCGAACGTCGCCGTCCCGCCATCGGCCAGCGCCACGACCTTCTGCGCGAGTTCCTCGGTTCCCGCGCCGCCTTGCGCCCAATGCCGGCAGATCACCGCCTCGACCCCGAGCTTCTCGCGGCAATAGCTGCGGATCAGCTCATGCTCGGCGGCGGTGTCGCTGGTGAAATGATTGATCGCGACGATCGCCGGCACGCCGAATTTGCCGACATTCTCGACATGGCGCGCCAGATTGGCGAGGCCATCCTGCAAGGCCGCGAGATCCTCCTTGCCGAGCGCATCCTTGGCCGCTCCGCCATGCATCTTCAGCGCCCTGACGGTGGCGACGACGACAGCCGCCTGCGGCTGCAGCCCGGCCTTGCGGCACTTGATGTCGAAGAATTTTTCCGCGCCGAGATCGGCTCCGAAGCCGGCTTCGGTCACGACATAATCGGCCAGCTTCAAAGCCGCCCGGGTGGCGATCACCGAATTGCAGCCATGGGCGATGTTGGCGAAGGGACCGCCATGCACGAAAGCCGGCGTCCCCTCCAGCGATTGCACGAGGTTGGGCATCAGCGCGTCCTTCAGCAGCACGCTCATCGCCCCCGTGGCCTTGAGGTCGAGCGCCGTGACCGGCGATTTGTCACGCCGGCGGCCGATGACGATGCGGCCGAGCCGGGCCTCGAGATCGTCGAGATCCCTGGCGAGACAGAAGATCGCCATCACCTCGGAGGCGACGGTGATGTCGAACCCGTCCTCGCGCGGGAAACCGTTGCTCGCGCCGCCGAGCGACGAGACGATCGCGCGCAGGGCGCGGTCGTTCATGTCCATCACCCGGCGCCAGGCGATGGTGCGGGTGTCGAGGCCGAGTGCGTTGCCCCAGTAGACATGGTTGTCGATCAGCGCCGCCAGCAGGTTGTGGGCGCTGGTGATGGCGTGAAAATCGCCGGTGAAATGCAGGTTGATCTGCTCCATCGGCACGATCTGGGCATGGCCGCCGCCCGCCGCGCCGCCCTTCACCCCGAAACAGGGGCCAAGCGATGGCTCGCGCAGCGCGATCATGCTGCGCTTGCCGATGCGCGACAGCCCGTCGCCGAGCCCGACCGTCGTCGTGGTCTTGCCCTCGCCGGCCGGCGTCGGGCTGATCGCCGTGACCAGGATCAGCTTGCCGTCGGGCCGCTCGGCAAAACCGGGTATCGCGCCGGTATCAACCTTGGCGATGTGCTTGCCATAGGGATGGAGCGCTTCCGACGGAATTCCGGCCCGCTCGGCAATGGCCGCGATCGGCTGCAAGCTCGCAGCGCGGGCAATCTCGATATCGCTGGCCATCCACAGTCTCCGCAATCGTCAGCCGGACAGTGCGGTGAAGCGGTTGCGCTGCCAAGGGCTTGGGGCGCATGCGTCGGAGTTTTCAAGAGAAGGATGAAGCCCGGCGCGGCGCCCCGCGCCGGGAGTGCGCCATTCAGGC
>JBKBRD010000239.1:0-5241 GCA_046292405.1 Allobosea sp.
TGCCAGCGCGAGATGTCGATGCCGTGGATGGGGTAGCGATGCGCCTCCGCCACGCCCGGATGAGGGCGCGCATCGCCCTTCTGCGGGTAGTTGTCCAGCGCAACGCAGCCGCCGAAACTCGCGACGACGGCAGCGGAGAGCGCGAGTTTGAAAGCGGATGTGAACATGTGACCCGATCGCATATCCGCGAAGATTGCGGAGAAAGCTTGACGGTCGGTTTACGTTACCGATTTTTGACTGCGTTAATGCAGGTTCAGGAATAGCGTCGCCGTGCCGAGAAAGGCAAAAAAGCCTACCACATCCGTCACCGTTGTGACGAATGTGCCGGAGGAGACGGCTGGGTCGATCTCGTAGCGATCGAGCAGCACGGGGATGGCGACGCCGGCCAGCGCGCCTGCGACCAGGTTGATCACCATCGCGATGCCGATGACCAGGCCAAGCCCGCCACTGCCGAACCACAGCGCCGCGACGAAGCCGGTGATCAGCGCGAAGGCGACGCCGTTCATGAAGGCGACGATCAGCTCGCGGGTGAAGAAACGCCGGATGTTCCAGGCGCCGAGCTCCTGCGTCGCCAGGGCGCGCACCGCGACCGTCATCGTCTGCGTCGCGGCGTTGCCGCCCTGGCTCGCGACGATCGGCGCCAGGATCGCCAGCGCGACGAGCTGCGAGAGCTGCGCCTCGAACAGGCTCATCACCGAGGCGGCGAGGAAGGCTGTGACCAGGTTGAGAAACAACCAGCGAAAACGGCTGCGCGCGATGCGCGCCACGGTGTCCGAGAGTTCTTCATCGGCGTCGACGCCGCCGAGCTGCTTCACATCGTCATCGGCCGCTTCCTCGATGACGTCGACGATGTCGTCGATGGTGACCACGCCGACAAGCCGCCCGTCATCGTCGACGACCGGGGCCGCGATCAGGTTGTAGCGCTGGAACATGCGCGCCACATCCTCGATTTCCGCGGTCGCCTTGACCGCCCTGTTCTCCTCCTCGACCAGCTCGGCGACCTTGACCGGGCGCTTGGTGCGCAGCAGCCGGTCGAGCCGAACGGTGCCGACGAAATGATGCGAGGGATCGGCGATGAAGATCTCGAAGAAGCGCTCCGGCACGTCTTTGGTGTCGCGCAGATAGTCGATGGTCTGTCCAACCGTCCAGAAGGCGGGGACAGCGACGACCTCGCTCTGCATGCGCCGCCCGGCGCTGCCTTCGGGGTAGTCGAGGCCCTTTTGCAGCGCGATGCGCTCGGTCGGCGTCAGCCGGTCCAGCACGTCCTGCTTGTCGGCCTCGTCGAGGTCCTCGAGGATGTAGACGGCGTCGTCGGTGTCGAGGTCGCGCACGCCCTCGGCCACGGTCTCGGCCGAGAGTTCCTCCAGGATCTCCTCGCGGACGGAATCGTCGACCTCGGTCAGGGCGGTGAAGTCGAAATCCGCGCCGAGCACCGAGATGAGCTTGGGCCGCTCGTCGGGGTCCAGCGCTTCGAGCAGCGCGCCGAGATCGGCCTCATGCATGTCGGCGACGACGGCCCGCAGCGTGCCGAGATCGGCGTTCGCCAGCGCGTGGGAAACCTGCTCGACCAGATTGGGGTCGAATGCCCCGGTATCGTCGCGGATCGGCCGTCCCAGCCGTTCGTCGGGCGCGTGTTCGATGTCGGTCATCGGTCCGGCTCCGCGATTCGAGGGGGCGACGGGCACTTGTGTCAGCGCCACCGCGTTCTTGCAACGCAGCATGACAGCGATACGGGGCCCAAACGCTGGCGCAAAATAGAAAACGGCGACCCGCGAGGGCCGCCGTTTGCCGGGTTTGCACCCGAAACTGGTGCGGTCAAGAGGACTCGAACCTCCACGGGTCTCCCCGCTACCACCTCAAGGTAGTGCGTCTACCAATTCCGCCATGACCGCAGCGGCTCCGCCACAACCGCGTCTGCGCGGTGAACTCCGGAGCGGCGCGGGTCTAGCAAATCGAATCCGCCGCCACAAGTCCGTTGATGAAGATTGCGACGGCTTTGTCGCAATTGTCGTCCGGCTTGACGACGGCGGGAGGCTCAGGCGGCGGCGACGGCCTGCAGCGTGTAGACGGTCGGGCGCTTCAGCATTTCGGTGATCTCGACCGAGATCCGCGAGCCGGCGACGACGACATTGCCCTTGGCGAAGGGGTGGTTGTTGGCGAGGATCTGGACTTCGTCGGTTTCCGTGGCGTTGAGCTCGATGATGGCGCCGCGGCCCATGCGCAGCAATTTGTAGATCGGCATCTGGGTCTGGCCCAGGACGACGGTCAGTTCGACTGAGACGAGATCGAGATCGGCCTTCAAAATCACCACTCCAAGCGTAGGCGGGCGTTTCCTGCGGCGCGGGCGCCATGCGGGCAGGCTGGGCAAGCTTGCCGAACAGCGCCTTTCGGCGCAGGAACCGCAGCCGGCGCGTCGCAGACGCGGCCGACATGCGATGCTTGGCGAAACAGGGTTAAGGCAACGTGAAGACGCGTGAAACGCTGGCCGAATTGTTCTGGCCGCAGCCTCTTTCAGGCCCGGTCGAGTGGGTCGTCGCGCCGGGGCTCGTCGGCTATGAGGAGGCCGTCGCCGAGATGGAAAGCCGCGCCGCGCTGATTGCGGACGGGCTTGCAGCCGAGCGCGTCTGGCTTGTGGAGCATCCGCCGCTCTACACGGCCGGCACCTCCGCGCGTGACGAGGATCTCGTGGCGCCGGGCCGGTTCCCCGTGCATCGCAGCGGCAGGGGCGGGCAGTTCACCTATCACGGCCCCGGGCAGCGCGTGGCCTATGTCATGCTCGACCTGAAACGCCGCGACCCCGATCTGCGCCGTTTCGTCGCCGGGCTCGAGGCCTGGCTGATCGGCGCGCTCGACGCCATGAACATCCGCGGCAAGCGCCGCGAGGACAGGGTCGGCGTCTGGGTGAGGCGGCCCGAGAAGCGGGATGGCGCGGAGGACAAGATCGCCGCCATCGGGATCCGCGTCCGGCGCTGGGTGTCGTTCCACGGGGTGTCGCTGAACGTCGAGCCCGACCTCACGCATTTCGACGGCATCGTGCCCTGCGGCGTCAGCGATCAGGGCGTCACGTCGCTCGTCGATCTCGGGCTGCCCATCACCATGCCCGAGGTCGATCTTGTGCTGCGTGCGCAGTTCGAGCGCATCTTTGGGCCCACCATCTTGGCATGAACCCCTGTTGGCAGCGCCCTGGCGGCGGTCCATAACGCTGCGCGAACAGGTTGCAGCAAAGGGCGCGACATGCCGGTCATCGAAAGCAGGGTCGATCTGGCATCGGCCGAGATCCAGGCGAACGCGGCGGCCTGGGCGCAACTGCGCGCCGAGCTGGAGGAGCGCCGGGCGACGGCCGCGCTCGGCGGCAACGCCAAATCGCGCGAGCGCCATGCCGCGCGGGGCAAGCTGCTGCCGCGCGAGCGCGTGCTGCGCCTGCTCGATCCCGGCTCGGCCTTTCTCGAGATCGGCGCGCTCGCCGCCTTCGACATGTATGAGGGCGATGTGCACGGGGCCGGGATGATCGCGGGGATCGGCCGCGTCGCCGGGCGCGAATGCATGATCGTCTGCAACGATGCGACGATCAAGGGCGGCACCTATTACCCGATGACGGTGAAGAAGCATTTGCGGGCGCAGGAGATCGCCCGCGAGAACCGGCTGCCCTGCATCTATCTGGTCGATTCGGGTGGGGCGAACCTGCCCTACCAGACCGATGTCTTTCCCGATCGCGAGCATTTCGGCCGCATCTTCTACAATCAGGCGACGCTCTCGGCGCAAGGCATTCCGCAGATCGCGGTGGTGATGGGCTCCTGCACGGCGGGCGGGGCCTATGTGCCGGCAATGTCGGACGAGACGATCATCGTCAGGCGGCAGGGCACGATCTTTCTGGGCGGCCCGCCTCTGGTGAAGGCCGCCACCGGCGAGGTGGTCAGCGCCGAGGATCTCGGCGGGGCGGATGTCCACGCCAGGCTGTCGGGCGTGGCCGATCATTATGCCGGCGACGACACCCATGCGCTCGCCATCGCCAGGCGGATCGCCGCCAATCTCAACAGCGTCAAGCAGCCGGAAATCGACATCGCCGCCCCGGTCGAGCCGCTTTATCCGGTTGAGGAGCTGGAGGCTGTCGTCCCGACCGACCTCAAGAAGCAGTACGACATTCGCGAGGTCATCGCCCGGCTGGTCGACGGCTCCGAGTTCGACGAGTTCAAGAAGCTGTACGGGACGACGCTGATCACCGGCTTTGCCCGGTTGCACGGCATGCCGATCGGCATCATCGCCAATAACGGCATCCTGTTTTCCGAGAGCGCGCTGAAAGGCGCGCATTTCATCGAACTCTGCTGCCAACGCCGGATCCCGCTGCTCTTCCTGCAGAACATCACGGGCTTCATGGTCGGGCGCGATTTCGAGACGCGCGGCATCGCCAAGGACGGGGCCAAGCTCGTCACCGCCGTCGCCTCGGCCCGTGTGCCGAAGATCACGCTGCTGGTCGGCGGCTCGTTCGGGGCCGGCAATTACGGCATGTGCGGCCGGGCCTATTCGCCGCGCTTCCTCTTCACCTGGCCGAATTCGCGGATCTCGGTGATGGGCGGCGAACAGGCGGCAAGCGTGCTCGCCACCGTGCGTCGCGACAATATCGAGGCCGACGGCAAGAGCTGGTCGGCGGAAGACGAAGAGGCGTTCAAGGCGCCGATCCGCTCCAAATACGAGGAGGAGGGTTCCCCCTACCACGCCACGGCGCGTCTGTGGGACGATGGCGTGATCCTGCCTTCGGAAACCCGGCGCGTCCTGGCGCTGGCCTTCTCCGCTTGCCTCAACGCCGAAATCCCGGAGACCCGATTCGGCGTCTTCCGCATGTGAGGGCGATGGCTTGCGGAACCGAATGCCGCCTTCGGCATTCGGTTGGGACGCGACGGCGAGCGTCGCTCCAGCCGCAAGGACAAGCCATGGCCGAGAAGACCCTGAACGACATCTCCGACGCGATGCGCGACATCGATTTCTGCATGCTCTCGACCAGGGCCGAGGGCGGCGCCTTCGCCAGCCGGCCGATGAGCAACAATGGCGATGTCGAATATGACGGCGATTCCTGGTTCTTCGCTTATGATTACGCCCGGTTCATCGCCGAAATCGGCCGCGACCCGCAGGTCGGGCTAAGCTTCGCCGGGGCAAAGAGCCTGCTCGGCAAGCCCGGCATCTTCATCCACATCGCCGGCACGGCGCAGGTGATCCGCGACAAGGCGGCCTTCGCCGAACACTGGA
>JBKBRD010000240.1:0-5239 GCA_046292405.1 Allobosea sp.
TCGAAGCCCATATGGTCGAGCTCGCGCACGCCGACCGAGCCGCCGAGCAGGATGAACCAGAGCATCAGGAACAGCGAAACCGGCTCGCCCCAGGTCGGCGTCGCGTTGAGGATGTAGCGCCCGAACACGGTCCAGGCGACGATGGCCGTCATCGCGACCAGCCCGATGCCGGCAGCTATCAGCGCGATGAGACTGAGCCGCGCATTGATATGCGACAGCAGCCTGGCGAGACCTGTCATGGGGGTTCCTGGCGTTCTGGCGAAAGGGCGCAACGGGCGGCGGGGAATGCCGCCGCCCGGCCGTGCGATGGGCGCGTTACTTGACGGCCTGGATCTTGGCGACGAGATCCTTCAGCGCCGCGTCGGTGACGAACTTGTCGTAGACCGGCTTCATCGCGTCGATGAAGGGCTGCTTCTCGACCGCGTTGATCACCGCGCCGCCGGCCTTGACCTTGGCCTCCGAGGCCTTTTCGCGGGCGTCCCAGAGCTCGCGCATCTTGGCGACCGATTCCTTGGCGGCCGTCTTCATGATCTCCTGGTCTTCCTTGGAGAGCTTGTCGAAGCTGCGCTTGGACATCACCAGCACTTCCGGCGACAGCGAATGCTCGGTCAGCGAATAAAACTTTGAGACCTCGTAGTGCTTGGTCGATTCGAAGGAGGGCCAGTTGTTCTCGGCTCCGTCGATGACGCCGGTCTGCAGCGCCGAATAAACCTCGCCGAAGGCCATCGGCGTGGCGTTGGCGCCGAGCGCCGAGACCAGGGCGACGAACATGTCCGACTGCTGGACGCGGATCTTCAGCCCCTTCATGTCGGCGGGCGTGTTGATCGGGCGCTTCGAGTTGTAGAAGGAGCGCGAGCCGGAATCGTAGAAGGCGAGGCCGATGAGATCGTGCTTCTCGAACTCCTTGAGGATGCCGTCGCCGATCGGGCCGTCCATCACCGTGCGCATATGGGCGACCGAGCGGAAGATGAAGGGCAGGGACGGCACGTTGGTCGCCGGGATCAGGTTGTTGAACGGCGCCATGTTGATGCGGTTGAGGTCGATCACGCCGAAGCGGGTCTGCTCGATCGTGTCCTTCTCATTGCCGAGCTGGGCCGAGTGGAAGACGTTGATCTTGATGCGGCCCTTGGTGCGCTCCTCCAGCAGCTTGCTGATGTGACGCACCGCCTCGACCGTCGGGTAGTCCGTCGGATGGATGTCGGTGGAGCGCAGGACGGTCTGGGCGCTGGCGGCTGTCGCCAGGGCGAAGAGGGCGACGCCGGCCAATGCGGCGAAACTGCGTTTGGTCATGCTCATTTCGGTCTCTCCCTGTTTGCGCCGGGTTGTCCCGGTCGTTCTTGTCCCGTCATGGGAGCTGCTTCGGCACCGGCCGCAGCAGCGGTCTCAAATCCCCGTCGCGGCGCGAAGGCTGCGTTCAGAGAAATTCCTTCCGCATCGGCGTGAAGGAGTCGATCAGCTGCCCCGCCTCCCGCGCCACGACGCCGTGGACCAGGTTGGAGGGCACGAAGAAAGTGTCGCCTGCCCTTAGCGTATTGGTGACGCCATCGATGGTGACATCGAACACTCCGGATTCGACGAAGCAGGCCTGGCGATGGGGATGCTGGTGCGGCTTGCCGACGGCGCCGGCCTCGAACATCACCCGCACGATCATCAGATCCTCGCCATAGGCCATGATCTTGCGGCTGACGCCGGGTTCGGTCGGCTCCCAGGCCAGTTCCGCCTCATGCTGGAAGAAGGAATTCATTCGATCGCTCATCGCGCCAGCCAGCCTCCGTCGACGGGGATGATCGCGCCGTGCATATAGGCGGCGGCGTCGCTTGCCAAAAACACCGCGGCGCCGCCGATATCGGCGGGCTTGCCCCAGCGGCCGGCGGGGATGCGGGCGAGAATGGCGCCGTTGCGCTCGGGGTCGGCCCGCAGCGCCTGGGTGTTGTTGCTCTCGATATAGCCGGGCGCGATGGCGTTCACATTGATGCCCTTCGCCGCCCATTCGCAGGCCAAAAGCTTGGTCAGGCCGGCGAGCCCGCTCTTGCTCGCCGTGTAGGAGGCGACGCGGATGCCGCCCTGGAAGGAGAGCAGCGAGGCGATGTTGATGATGCGCCCGCCGCGCCCCTGCGCCAGCGCCGCCTTGGCGAAGGCCTGGGCCAGGAAGAAGCTCGCCTTCAGATTGACGTTCATCACCTCGTCCCAATCCGCCTCGCTGAAATCGAGCGCATCGGCGCGGCGGATGATGCCGGCATTGTTGACGAGAATATCGAGCGGGCCGGCGAGCGCCTCGGACTCTGCGATCGCGGCAGGGGCTGCGTCCTTGCGCTGCAGATCGAGGCTCAGAGCCTGGGCCTTGCCGCCGGCCTGCGCGATCAGCGCCAGCGTTTCGCCCATATCGGAGCGGCCGGCTGCGACGACCTGCGCGCCGGCCTGCGCCAAAGCCAGGGCGATGCCCTGGCCGATGCCGGTATTGGCGCCAGTGACGAGCGCGGTGCGGCCTGAGAGGTCGAAGGGCGAGCGGGCCTGCATCAGCGCAACATGTCCACGGGGGCAGGGTCCATGTCGGTGAATTCGACATTGTCGCCGGCCATCGCCCAGACGAAGGCGTAGCTCGAGGTGCCGCAGCCGCAATGGATCGACCAGTTCGGCGAGATCACGACCTGCTCGTTGGTGACGAGCAGGTGGCGGGTCTCCGTCGGCTCGCCCATGAAGTGGAAGACGCGATGGGCGGGGTCGAGATCGAAATAGAGATAGGCCTCCATCCGCCGCGTATGAGTGTGGCAGGGCATGGAATTCCAGACCGAGCCCGGCTCCAGCGCCGTCATCCCCATCACCAGCTGGTTGGTGCCCGTGCTGTTGGGCATGATGTATTGCCGGATGGTGCGCTTGTTCGACGTTTCCGCCGCGCCCAGATGCAGGGTGTTGGCGTCCGAGCGGCGGATGAGCTGGTGCGGCGCCTCGCGATGGGCCGGGGCGCTCGTCAGGTAGAATTTCGCCGGCGTTGCCGCATCCGCGCTTTCGAAGACGACATCCCTGGCGCCGAGCCCGACATAAAGCGCGTCGAGCCTCGGCAGGTCGAAGCGCTGCCCGTCGACGATCACTGCGCCGGCGCCGCCGATATTGATGACGCCGAGTTCGCGCCGCGCCATGAAGAAGGGCGTGCCGGTCGGCGCATAGGGCTTCAGCGTCAGCGGTTCCGCCAGCGGGGTGGCGCCGCCGACGACCAGGCGGTCGTAATGGCTGTAGGTCAGGGCGATCTCGCCTTGCACGAAGATGCGCTCGACCAGGAAGTCCTGGCGCAGCGCCTGCGTGTCGTAGCCGCGGACATCGCGCGGATGGGCGGCCTGGCGTTCGTCGATCTGGGTCATGGTCTGGTGCAGCCTTCTGGTCGGTCTTTATCCCGCGACGGCGCGGCGGCGCGTCCCGGCATGGGTCTGCTCATAATTTGTAGGCCTGCTTGGCCAGGCGATAGGCGAGGTCGTGGGCGACCTCCGCCGCCTCGTCCTCATCCAGCCTGTGCTCGGCCACGAGTTTAGCGAGATAGGCGCAGTCGCAGCGGCGGGCGACGTCGTGGCGGGCGGGGATCGACAGATAGGCGCGGGTGTCGTCGTTGAACCCGACCGTGTTGTAGAAGCCGGCCGTCTCCGTGGTCAGTTCGCGGAAGCGCAGCATGGCTTCGGGCGCATCGAGGAACCACCAGCCCGGCCCCAGTTTGAGGGCGGGGTAATGCCCGGCCAGCGGCGCCAGCTCGCGCGAATAGCTGGTTTCGTCCAGCGTGAAGGCGATGACGGTCAGGTTGGGTTCGTTGCCGACCGCGTCCAGCAGCGGCTTCAACGCGCTGACGTAATCGGTCTGGCGCGGGATGTCGGCGCCCATGTCGCGGCCGAAATCGGCGAAGAGGCGGCTGTTGTGGTTGCGGAACGAGCCGGGATGGATCTGCAGCACCAGCCCGTCATCCAGGCTCATCTTCGCCATTTCGGTCAGCATCTGGCCGCGGAAGAGATCGGCCTGGGCCGGCGTCGCCTCGCCCTTGATCACGGTCTCGAACAGCGCCTGCCTGTCGGCCGCGCCGAGATTGGCGGTCAAGGCCGTGGCGTGGCCGTGGTCGGAGGAGGTGGCGCCGCGCTGCTTGAAATAGGCCCTGCGCTTGCGATGCGCCTCGAGATAACCCTGCCAGTTGAAGACATCCTCGCCGGTCAGCTCGCCCAGCGCTTCGAGATTGGCGGCGAAGCCCTCGAATTCCGGATCGACGACGCTGTCGGGCCGGTAGGCGGTGACGACCTTCCCGCCCCAGCCGGATTGCGCGATCATGTCGTGCCATTTGAGATCGTCGAGCGCGCCCTCGGTGGTGGCGATCGCCTCGATGTTGAAGCGCTCGAACAAGGCGCGCGGCCGGAATTCCGGCTCGTCCAGCTTTTCGGCGATGCGGTCGTAGATCGCGTCGGCGTTTTCGGGCGAAAGCCGCTCCTCGATGCCGAAAATGCTCGACGCCGCATGCTCGAACCAGAGGCGGGTCGGGGTGCCGCGGAACAGACGCCAGTGCTTGGCGAAGATGCGCCAGACGGCGCGCGGATCGGCCTCGACCGGCTTGCCGTCCCGTCTGGCGATGCCGAGTTCCTCCAGCCGCACGCCCTGCGAATACAGCATGCGGAAGATGTAGTGGTCGGGCTTGACGAACAGTGCGGCTGGATCGGGAAAGGCGGCGTTTTCGGCGAACCAGCGCGGGTCGGTGTGGCCGTGCGGCGAAATGATCGGAAGGTCGCGAATGCCGGCGTAGAGCCGCCGCGCGACGCCGCGCGTCACGGGATCGGCGGGCAGAAGGCGATCGTCGTTCAGCAGCATGTCGATCCCTCATGCGAAACCAGGCCGCGAAGCGCCCGAGCCATGGCTGAATATACTAATATACTAGTCTGTCAAACCTGTCTGTGCTAGCGAGTTTTCGCCGTTCGCCAAAGGCGGGCCGCAATCCGCGAGGCGGTAGCCGGGAAGGGATGGGGATGGCCGAACTCACCATCGATGCGGACCAGCCGCAGCAGCGTCCGCGCCAGGAACGGCGGGTGCAGCGCGTCGGCCCCGCGTCAACACGGGCGACGGCGGCTTCCTTCGTGCAGGACGCGCTGCGCCGCGCCATCCTCTCGATGCAGATCGCGCCTGGCGCCGCGCTGGTCGAAAAGGAGCTGACGGCGCGTTTCGGGCTCAGCCGCACCCCCGTCCGCGAGGCGCTGATCAAGCTCAAGGAGGAGGGGCTGGT
>JBKBRD010000241.1:0-5207 GCA_046292405.1 Allobosea sp.
CACGCCCGGCAGGGAGCAACTGACCTCGATCCTGCGGGCGAGCTGCGGCGAGGCGTCGACGAGCGCCTCGATGGCGGCGTCGATGGTCTCGATCTCGCGCAGGATCGCGCGCAGGATGACCTGGCAGGAGCGGCGGATGATCGCGATGCCAGGTCCCTCTCCGGGGATCTTTGAGCGGTTCTGCTCGGCCACCTTGAGGGCGAGAAGCTCCTGCCGGCGGGCATTGAGGCTGGCGAGTGTGCTCTGGGTCTCATCGGCCGGCGTGAACAGGGCGAGTGTCTTCCAGCGCTCCTCGCCATAGCGGGCCAGAGCCTGGGCATCGATGGCGTCTGTCTTGGCAAGACGGCCAAAGGACCGGCTGAATGCCTTGACCTTGACGGTGTCGGCCCGGTGGCAGGCAAGGCCTGCAGCGGTCAGTTCTCCCACCAGCAGGCGCTCGTGGCCGCCGGTCGGCTCCAGCACGCACAGGCAGTCGGCCGACAGGCCTGTCAGCGCCTTGCGGATGCTGGCGGAGCGGTTGGGGAAGGTCGTGACACGGCCGGTGGCGGTGTCGAAGGCGGTGATGCTGTCCTTGGCGACATCGAAGCCGCAGACATGGGCGGGAGGCTGCTGCAGGGCGGGCATGGCCGTGCTATCCTTGACGTGCTTCGGATTGTTTGCGGGCGTGGGTGTCAGCCAGAGGCCCCGTCAACTCTCCAAGCGGGAAAAGGGAAGCGTCAGGGAGCCATGATGACAGCGGGTGAGAACCCGATCCCGGAGCGGTCGCCTGACGCTGAAGCTGCGGGTTAAGGGTCGCAGCTTCCCCTTTACCCTAACACCACGGACAACAAACAATCCCAGGCGAGAGCGAAGCGGAGACCCGGGATCGGTGCGCCAAGGCCCATCGGTCCCCAACTCCTCAAAAAACTGGGACGTCGACCCTCCGGTCCCGGCTCGGCGTTTCGCTTGGCCGGGATGACGGAAGAAAATTCAAACGAAATCAGAGGCCTGACTCAGCCCCCCGCACCCCACGGACCATGGTGAATGTCACGGCCATCGAGCCGGTCGAAGCCGTGTGCGCCGAAGAAATCGCGCTGCGCCTGGATCATGTTGGCCGTGCCGCGGGCAGTCCGCATCAGGTCAAACCACGCCAGACCCGACGCAAGGGCAGGCACCGGAAGGCCGTTCAGCGCGCCGAGCGCCACCACCTGGCGCAGGGCCGGAATGGTCGCCTCGAGCCGGGCGGCAAAGTCAGGCGCCAGGATCAGATTGCGGCCCGGGTTTTCGGTGAGGGCCGAGGCCATGTCGTTCAGCATGTCCGAGCGGATGATGCAGCCTGCGCGCCAGACGCGGGCGATTTCCGGCAGCGGCAGCGACCAACCGAAACTGTCGGAAGCTGCTGAAATCATGGCAAAACCCTGCGCATAGCAAAGGATCTTGCCAGCGATCATTGCCTGTTCCAGTGTGGCCGCAGACGGTGCGTCCGTTCCACCGAGACGCTTGGGCGCCGCGCCGAAGCGGGCCTCGCCGGCCTTTCGCTCCTCCAGCCGGGCGGAGACGTTGCGCGCCATAACGGCCGCCTCGATCACCGGCACGGGGGTTGCCAGATGCTGCGCCTCGATGGCGGTCCAGCGGCCGGTGCCCTTCTGGCCGGCGCTGTCGAGGATCACGTCCAGCATCGGCTGGCCCGTCGCCGGATCGGTGGCCTTGGAAACGGCAGCAGAGATTTCAACGAGATAGGACCGCAGTACACCCTCGTTCCAGGCGGCAAACAGCGAGCCGATGTCGCTGGCCGAGTTGCCGAGCCCGTCGCGCAGGATGCCGTAGATCTCGGCGATCATCTGCATGTCGGCATATTCGATGCCGTTGTGCACCGCCTTGACGAAATGACCAGCGCCCGCCTCGCCCATCCAGGTCGCGCAGGGGATGTCCTGATAACGTGCTGAAATTGCTTCCAGAATATGCGAGACCCGGTCCCAGTCGGCCTTCAGGCCGCCGCCCATGATCGAGGGGCCATGGCGCGCACCTTCCTCTCCGCCCGACACGCCAAGGCCGAGAAAGCGCATCGGCAGGCCGGCGGCCGCGCGGCGGTTGGTGTCGTGGAAATTGGCGTTGCCTGCGTCAATGACGAGGTCGTCCTTGTCGAGCAGCGGCGCCAGCGCCGCGATCTGGTCATCCACAGCCTGACCTGCGGGAACCATCAGGATGATTGCGCGCGGCGGCTTCAGGCTTGCGACCAGGTCAGCCAGGCTTTCGGCCGGGATGACGTTTGCGGCAAGCGCACCGGCTTCCGCGTGGAAGCGGCGGGTCACCTCCGTCGTGCGGTTGAACACCGCGATGGGAAAGCCCTTTTCGGCGATGTTGAGGGCAAGGGCGGCACCCATGGTGCCAAGGCCAATGAGGCCGATCTCAGCAAGCGTGCTGGCCATCCATGCATCCTTTGTTGCCGGCGCTTGAAGCAAGGCGCGAGGGCCTGCGACTTCAGATCGCTGCCTGCCGCAGGCTGGCGCGCCGGACCGGTTCAGTCACTGTCCAAGGCCGAGCCACAAACCCGCCCGGCCACCAGCCCTCCCCCTGACATTTTCACAAGTGGGTGGTCAAGGGTGGATGCAGGGAAAGGCGGTCTTGATCAGTGAGAGGAGCGTAATGCCCATTCTACCGGCCTGCCGATTTGCAGACAGTAAAGGATAGAAAGCTTGGCTTGGAGAAACTGGTGCCGGCAACAGGATCCGAACCCGTGACCCCCTGATTACAAATCGTGTTTATCAACTGCAAGTTGATATCGATCTGCGCTGATTATTGGTTCGCGAACAGACACTTACACGACATCATGAGCGACGGATGCTGATTTTCGATGATCGGCATCCGGTACTTTGTCCGGTGTCCGCGAAGGAAATAATCGAATGGCTTCCCTCAATCTCACGGAGTCCCGCATCCGGGAACTCCCCCTCGGCTCCGGCATCTGGCGAGACCAGCAGGTCAAGGGCCTCATGGTCATCTGCCATGCCACCACGAAAACCTACTCCGTGCAAGGCGACGTCCGCAGGAACGGCCGCCACGTCAGAACCGTCCGGGTCAAGATCGACCGCGTGGACCGCATCGGCCTGCGCGAGGCCCGCAACCGCGCCCGCGAGCTGATGTCGCAGATCCAGTCCGGCATCGACCCCACCGCGAGGCAGGAGACGAGCTCAATCACGGTGGCCGAGGCGCTGGAAACGCACCTCGGCGAGCGTCCGTTCCGCAAGGCGACCGAGGACAGCTACCGCTACAACGTCGACCACTACCTCGCCCGCATCAAGAACAGGCCGATCGTCGATCTGAGCCGCCCCATGGTGCGGGAGATCTACGAGAAGCTGCGCACCGGCTGCGGCCAGACGACCGCCACGGGCGTGATGCGCGTCCTTCGTGCCATCATCAACACCGCCATGCGGATGGACATCACCATCACCGACAATCCGGTCTGCGCCCTCCGCCTGCCCATGCCGCCCGACCGTCAGGTCGAAGCGCTCGACCTCTCGGAATGGTGGGAACTGACGGAGGAGCTTCCGCCGATCAGGCGCGACCTCCACCGCGCCATGATGCTCACCGGCGCTCGACGCTCGTCCATCCTCAATCTGAAGCGGGCCGACGTCGACCTCGACCGCAAGCTCCTGCGCTTCACACACATGAAGACGGGCGGGCAGATGCTCTTTCCCATGGGAGATTTTCTCTCGGCCATGGTCGAGGAACGGATGCGCGCCGACCGGCCCCTCAACAATCCTTGGCTCTGGCCGTCGCCTCAGAGCGGCACCGGCTGCACCACCGAGCCCAAGGAGAAGCGGCGCGGCCTGCCGAGCCCGCACGAGTACCGGCACCACGCCCGCACCCTCTTCATCGCGGCCGGCGTGCCATACGCCGAGAGTGCGCTCCTGCTTGGTCAGCGACTTCCTGGAGCGTCCGGCGGCTACGTCCATGCCGAGCACCTCGTCGAGCACCTGCGGCCGCACGCAAAGGCTTTGGAAAACAAGGTCGTCTCGGCCCGAACCGCCGGCTACATCCTACCTGCCTTTGAGGACGACGACGAGGAGGATGACGATGCCGCGGCCGCTTAAGTCGGACAAGCCGAGGCCGAAGCCGCACTCGCCGGTCTCGGTCCAGAAGCCTCGACCGCCAAGGAAGCAAGGACCCGTCACCATCGATGACGTCGAGCTTCTGGTGAGTTGGCTCCTCGAAACCCACCGCTATACGCCTTGGTTTGACACCGAAGCGGCCGCCGCTTACTTGCGCCGCGAGCCGGGCACGCTGAAGGGCTGGCGCTCGAAGGGCGAGGGCCCGCGCTTCTATCTCGTCAACGAGCAATTCATTCGATACCACATCGATGATCTCGATGCCTTCGTTCGGGGCGGCAGGCGGCGGGTGCCGAAATGGCTGCGGGACAAGGCGGTTGCGGTCAATCCTTTGCCACTGTCGGGGCCACGCACCGAGAGCGACGAGAAGTAATGATGCCGCGCGAAGCGGATCGGTGATTCTTAGACGATGCGCGCTTTCGAGGCGCCTCACGGCGAAGCGCGTGACCGGGAAGCCCCCGGTCCTCCTCAGACAGAACCCTTTGTCTGAAACCGGTTCGGCGGCTCTGCCGTCGACCGCATGGAGGTCTATGCAATGCGTGACACGCCTATGATCGAGACGGTCGGTGACAGCGTCCCCCGCCATCTCAAGGAAACCAACAGCCCCTGGCTGAACACCGAGACGGCGGCGGCCTATCTCTCCTGCTCGCCGGGAACGCTCCGCTCGTGGCGCGCCCGCGGTCAGGGACCGCGCTACCGGGTCATCCACGACAAGATCGTCCGCTACCACATCGACGACCTCAACGCTTTCGTGCTCGGGGAGGGCGGTCGATGAGCGACTATATCGCCAATGAAGAAGGGCGCGCCGGGGGGATCGGCGCGCCCGCAGGAGCATTGGAGAAGACCGTCGAGTTCGACATCGACAAGATTGAGGATGCTGCCGTTGTGGCTTCCGAGACGCCGTCGAAGCACGACCCCGAGGCCCTGAACGCCCATGTCGCCGCTGGTCACGACCTGATCCCGGTCGACGGCAAGCGGCCGGTGAAGACCGGCTGGCGGCGGATGCCCGCCCTGACGCCGAAGGAGGCCATGGCTCGGCTTTCGACGAGGAAAAACGTCGGCGTTCGCCTGCGCGACACCGACCTGGTGATCGATGTCGACCCGAGGAACTTCGTCGGCGGC